>JAYUYY010000751.1:0-3830 GCA_043752225.1 Sandaracinaceae bacterium
CATCGTGAAGAACCACTGGTCTGCTTCGGAGAACAGCTCGTGCAGCATCACCAAGTTGCGATGCGTGACATCCGCGATCGCGCGGAACTCGTTCTTGAAGCGATAGATGCTGGTGGCATCGACGCTGAGCAGAACCTTGAGCGCGACCTTGCTTTTGAGCTTCTTGTCCTGCGCGAGATAGACCGCGCCCATGCTGCCCGCGCCCAACTGCCGCTCGACCACGAACCGGTCCGTGCCTGTAAAAACGGGCTCCAAGAAGTGACCTTTCGGTAGTCGTTAAAGTCGCTGCGGGCTTCGACTCGAAGGGGCGCTCCGATGCCCGTTCGCAGCGGCCGATCGTAGCAAGGGCACGTCCGGCTCCAGAGGTGGGCTTTCTGCGCGATCGTGCGCCGGTGTCACCACGCCAGCCCGCGTGATATGCACGCCAGAGATAGGGGACGGTTCTCGGTTTCTCGGTTTTGCTCACCTATCCCATCCCTCCGACGCGAAACCGAGAAACCGAGAACCGTCCCCTATCTCGGTAGAGGAGCGGGGCATGAGCGTTCAAGTCGAGACCACTTACGGACGCATCGAGGGCGAGCCGCACGGCGCCGGCTGTGCATTTCGCGGCATACCCTTTGCGCGGCCACCACTCGGCGCGTTGCGCTTTCGCGCGCCCGAGCCGCCTGAGCCGTGGCGCGGCGTGCGCGCCGCATTCGCGTTCGGCGGCTCGTCCGCGCAAGGCGAAAGCGCGGTCTCCGGCATGGACGCGCCCGGCCCCAAGGGCGAGGACTGTCTCTATCTCAACGTCTACACGCCTGCGGTCGACGGCAAGAAACGTCCCGTTCTGTTCTGGATCCACGGCGGCGCGTTCGTGTTCGGCTCGAGCTCTTCGCCGATCTACGACGGCATCCGGCTCGCGTTGCGCGGCGACGTGGTCGTCGTCACGACTAACTACCGGTTAGGTACGCTCGGCTATCTCTCGCTCGGCACGCACGGCGGCGAGCGCTTCGGCGCGACCGCCAACTGCGGCCAGCTCGATCAAATCGCAGCGCTGCGCTGGGTGCGCGACCACATCGCTGCGTTCGGCGGCGACCCTGAGCTCGTCACGCTCTTCGGCGAGTCGGCCGGCTCGATGGCGGTCTGCACGCTGCTCGGGATGCCCGACGCGCGCGGGCTCTTCCACCGCGCGATCGCGCAGAGCGGCGCCTCGCTGCGCGCTCAGAACGAAGAATACGCAGGCCGGATCGCCGACGCGCTCCTGCGCAAGCTCGGCATCCCGAGCGATCACGCCGAGCGCTTGCTCGAGGTGCCGGTCGCACAGCTCCTCGCCGCCCAAGCCGAAGCTACGTCAGGGCTCACGCTCCGCAACGGCCTCGGTCCGGTGGTCGATGGCAAGACGCTGCCCGCCACGCTCGCCATCCTGATCGCGGAGCGCCGCTCGGCCGAGGTCCCGCTCGTGATCGGCACCAACCGCGACGAGATGAACCTCTTCTACATGTCCGGTCTGCGCGAGCTCGACGCACCGATGAGCGATGAAGAGGCCGCGCGGATCATCCAAGGCGACGCCGCGAAGCTCAGCGTGGCGGCTGCGCTCGACGTGCTCCGCGTGTACCGCGAGTCGCGCACCCGCCGCGGCCTGCCGAGCAGCAACCGCGCGCTGCTCAACGCGATCCAGGGCGACCTGTACTTTCGAATTCCTTCGGTGCGCTTCGCCGAGGCGTATCTGCGCGTGCAGCCCGCGACGCATACGTATCTGTTCACGTACGAGTCGCCCGCGATGCGCGGTGCGCTTCGCGCCTGCCACGCGCTCGAGATCCCGTTCGTGTTCGGCACGCTCGACGCGCCGCTTCAGGAACGTTTCGCGGGCACGGGCCCCGACGCCGAGCGCCTCAGCGCGACGATGATGACCGCATGGCTGCATCACGCGCGTCACGGCACGCCCGCGCACGCTGCGCTCGACTGGCCGCGCTACGACACGAGCGCGCGCCCGACGATGGTCTTCGACAAACAGAGCGCCGTGCAGCTCGCGCCCTACGACGAAGAGCGCGCGATTTGGGACACGCTCGTTTGATTATAGGGAGAACGTCGCCGTTCTCCCTCCCATCGGGCAAAGCCCCAGTCCACACGAGAGCGGCCCCTCCCTCTCACGAGGTGAGCGAAGCTCACTCTTAGGGCGGCAGCCTCACTTCAAGCGGATCGCAACGATCAGCTTGGCGAGGTTGCGCAGCACGTTCGGCACGCGCCGGAACAAGTGCACCGAAGGCTCGCGCATCTCTTTGACGCGGATTGGGATCTCGCGGATCCGAACGCCTTCGCGCTCGGCCCGGATCACAAGCTCGCTCGCGAACAGATCCTTGTCGACGATGCAGCGCTCCGCGACCGGTGCCACGACCTCGCGGCGGAATGCTTTCAGCCCGTGTGTATCGGTGCCGCGAAAGCCGAGCGCGACGCGCAGCATGCCGTTGATCACGATGCTGCCGACGTGCCGCATCATCGGCCGCTCGTCGTTGGCGCCGTCGAGCAGCTTCGAGCCGACCACGAAATCCGCCTCGCGGCTGTCGAGGATCGCGAGCGCGCGCGCGTGGAAATCGGTGTCGCAGAGATCGATCTCGTCGCAGATCACGTGCTCGCCGCTCGCGCGCAAGATGCCGCGCTGCAGCGCCTTGCCGTAGTTGCCGTTGCCCGGCTCGCCGGTCGAGAAGAACGACACTTGCGGATAGCGCGCGTGCAGCTCGGCGCACACCTCGAGCGTGCGATCGACCGAGCCGTTCTCGGCCAGCACGATCTCGTACGAAAGCTTCATCGCGTCCAAGCGATCGACCAGGTCGACCACCGACGCGCGCAAGATGCCTTCTTCGTTGTAAATCGGGATCACGATCGTGACCCGAGGAGAGCTGGTATCGCTCATGCCGCAATCTCCAGTGCGCGCTTCGCCGCATCGCGCCCGAACAAGAGCGCGTCTTCCATCGATGAATAGTTCCAGCCGCCGTAGCGCCCGGCGGACACGATGCCCGCCTCTTCCAAGAACGGGCGCACGATGGCCAGCGAGTCGTAGTACGCGTGATCGAACACGACGTACGCGTGATCGATGCGCCGCGGCTGTGCGAACAAGATGTCGCTCGGCTTGTCGATGATCTTCATCTCGATCAAGCCCTTGGCGACCTCCGGCAAGAGCACGCTCATGTCGGGCGCCTGCCGCGACGAGAGCTCGACGTACAAGCTCGCCTTGCCCGGCGGCGCGAGCTCGGGACTAAACGCCGAGTAGCAGCCGACGCGATAGAACGGATAGCGCTCTTCGGGCACGTACACCCAGTGCATGTCGATGCCGCACGGCCGATCGAGCGCGACGTCCAAGTAGTACAGCGGGTTGCAGCGCAGCCGCGAGCCGGCTTGCTTCACCGCCTCGGGCGCGTCGACCAGCAGACGGATCAGCGCGTCCATCGGCGCGGTCGAGACCAGCGCGCGATAGCCGATTTCGCCGTCGTCGAAGATCAGCTTCTTGCGCTGATGATCGATCGCTCGCGGCGCGTGCTCGTATTGAATCTGCGCCGGCAAGGTCTTGGCGATCGCGGTGGTCAGCTCACCGATGCCGCTGCGCGGGTACAAAAACTCCGAGTTGTACCCGAGCTCGCGATCATTGAGCCCGACTGCGCCGGCGATCACGTCTTCGAGCTTGGGCCGCGGCACGAAGCGCGAGCACCACTCTGCCGTGATGTCGCGCGGATGCGTGCCCCACAACTTGTGGTTGTAGGGGATCATGAAGTGCTTGCTGAAGCCCTCGCCGAAGTGCGCGAGGCAGAAGTCCTCGAACGTGCGCGGCGTGCTCGGCGCGCTGGCTTCGCGTTTTT
>JAYUYY010000752.1:0-3827 GCA_043752225.1 Sandaracinaceae bacterium
ATTATCGGGAGAACGTGCGCCGTTCTCCCGCCCCGCCGGCAAAGCCGTCAGGGCCCCACCCACTCACGGGGTTCGCTGCGCTCACTCTTCAGCTAGGCCGTCATGCAAGCGACTACAGCGCACGGCGGCATGGGAAGTGATCCGCTGTCGGACGAGCAGGCGCTTGCGCTCGCAGATGCGGGGGCGGCCGAGCTCCCGCGCTTGCTGCACGCCGCAGCGCAGATCCGCGACGTGGCGTGGGGTAAGACCGCGACGTTCTCGCCGAAGGTTTTCCTGCCGCTCACGAACATCTGTCGCAACCGTTGTGACTATTGCTCGTTCCGCAAGTCACCGGGCGACGTCGGCGCGTGGACGATGTCGCACGCCGAGGTGATCGCCGCGCTCGATCGCGCCTCGGAGCAAGGCTGCGTCGAGGCTTTATTTTGCTTGGGCGACAAGCCCGAGGGCGCGTTTCGGCAGTACCGCGAAGAGCTCGCGCGGATCGGCCACGACAGCACCGTCGAGTACCTGCATTGGGCGAGCGAACGCGCGCTCGAGCGCGGACTCTTGCCGCATACGAATGCCGGCGTGCTCAGCGCCGAAGACATGCGCGTCTTGCGCCCAGTGAACGCCAGCCTCGGCGTGATGCTCGAGAGCGCGAGCGAGCGCTTGTGCGAGCCGGGGATGCCGCATCATCGCGCGCCCGACAAGCGACCCGCCTTGCGCTTGCGCATGCTGGGCGAAGCCGGCGCGCTGCGTATTCCGTTCACGACCGGCATCTTGATCGGCATCGGCGAGACGCGGCGCGAGCGCATCGAGGCGCTGCTCGCGATCCGCGATCTGCACCGCGCGCACGGTCACATCCAAGAAGTGATCGTGCAGAACTTCACGCCGCGGCCCGACGTGGTGATGTCGAGCGTGGCCGAGCCCGATGATCTCGAGATGGCACACGCGGTCGCGATGGCGCGCTTGATCTTGGATCCCGAGGTCAGCTTGCAGTCGCCGCCCAACCTCAATCCCTCGCGCACGCAGCTGCTCTTGTCCGCCGGCATCAACGACTTCGGCGGCATCTCGCCGGTCACGCCCGACTACATCAACCCGCGGCACCCATGGCCGCACCTCGACGCGTTGTACGCAGCGTGCGCCGAAGAAGGCTTTCGCTTGCGACCGCGCGCGCCGATCTACGACCGCTATGTGAACCCCGAGTTCCTCGACGCCGCGCTCGACGCGTCGGTGCAACGCGCGCGCACACGACTGTCCTCGGTGGAGCATCCATCGCAGCTGCGTCCGCGAACGACGCGCTCTCTGCTCGAGGTGACACCATGAGCGACCTTCTCTCCGCGTGCCTCGCCAGCGTGTCGGCGCCGACGCGCGAGATCCTTTCGCGCGCGCTCGAAGGCAAGCGCGTCGAGGTCGCCGACGGCGTGCACCTCTCACACGTGCACGGCCGCGATCTGCACGCGCTCGCGATCGTCGCGGACGAGCTGCGCAAGCAGCAAGCGGGCGATGCGGTCACGTACGTCGTGAACCGCAACGTCAACTTCACCAACGTGTGCGTGAAGGCCTGCAAGTTCTGCGCGTTCTCGCGCACGGGTCGCTCGGAAGAGGGCTACTTCCTCGGCAGCGACGAGATCGTCCGGCGCGTGCTCGAAGCGCAAGAGCTCGGCGCGACCGAGGTGTGCATCCAAGCCGGCCTGCCGCCGCGCGCCGAGCGCACGCTCTATCTCGACTTGCTGCGCGCGGTGAAAGCCGCGGCGCCCGCGATCCACGTGCACGCGTTCTCGCCCGAAGAGGTGAAGTACGGCGCCGAGCTGATGGGCATCCCGGTGCGCCCGTACCTCGAAGAGCTGAAAGCCGCGGGCTTGGGCTCGCTGCCCGGCACGTCGGCGGAGATCTTGGATGACCGCGTGCGCAAGCGCCTCGCGGGCGGCCGCATCACGACGGCGGAATGGATCGAGGTGATCACGACCGCGCATGCGATCGGGCTGCCGACGACCTCGACGATCATGTACGGGCACATCGAGACCGACGAAGAGCGCATCCGTCACCTCGATCTACTGCGCTCGATCCAAGGCGATACCGGCGGCTTCACCGAGTTCGTCCCGCTCTCCTTCGTGCACGCCGAAGCGCCGCTGCACATGAAGCAGATGCTGCCCGACGTGCGGCCCGGCCCGACCGCGCACGACGTCACGCGCTTCATCGCGATCAGCCGGTTGATGCTCGGCGCGAGCTTCCGGAACATCCAGACCTCGTGGGTGAAGGAAGGCTTGCTACGCGCGCAGCTCTTGCTCGACGCGGGCGCCAACGATCTCGGCGGCACGCTGATGAACGAGAGCATCTCGACCTCGGCGGGCGCGCAGCACGGTCAGCTCGCTGCGCCCAAAATGCTGCACCGCTTGATCCGCGACGCAGGCCGGCAGCCGATCGAGCGCAACACGCGCTACCAAGCGCTGCGCACGTTCTCCGCGCACGGGCAAGACGATCCCGCGCATCCGCTCGACGCGATCGAAGACGCCGAAGCGCGCTTCGGCAGCTACAAGCAGCTGACCGCAGCTGCGCTCTCGTCCCGCGCCGCCGATCCGACCAAACGCCGCCTCGCGCAGGCGTAGCGCAGGCCCCAGCGGCTAGGCGCTTCTAGCCTTTGCTCGCGCCGTATATTCGCTTTATATTCGCCGGGATGGCCACGACGGTACACATCCCGCCCGACCTACTGGAAAAGGTCGACGCGCGCGCTCGGGCGCTGAAGCTCACGCGCAATCGCTATATCGTGCACGCGCTGCGAGACGCGCTCAGCGAGCAAACCTCTTGGTCGCCTGCCTTCCTGGACGCGCTCGATGCGCTCGAGCCCATCGAAGGTGTGGATGAGCTCGAAGACGCGATTCGTTCCAAGCGAACGCGCAAGCCGGCGCCGCGGCTATGAGCTTCGTGCTCGACACCAACGCGGTGTCTGCGCTGATGCGGGCCGAGCCGGCCGTTCTGGCTCGCCTTCGCTCAATCGCGCGCACGGAGGTTGGGATCCCACAGCCGGTCGTCGCGGAAATTCAATACGGGCTCTCTCGCTTGCCGGCTTCGAAAAAAAGGCGCGCGCTCGAAGCGAGGTGGCAACTCTTCGCGGCCGAGCTTCCCCGCGTCCCGTGGAGCGAGGAAGTCAGTGTTCACTTCGGCCGAGTCAAAGCGCTGCTCGAGAAAAAGGGCGAACGAGTCGACGACTTCGACGTGGCCATCGCCGCGCATGCACTGGCCACCGAGGCCACGCTCGTAACCGCGAACGTTCGTCACATGGCGCGCATACCCGGCCTTAAAGTCGAAGACTGGGGCGCCCGTTAAGGTTGAGACCGAACGGTAGGTCGCGCGATAGGTCCGCGGCCGTGTCGATGTCGCGCGCGAGGCGCGGGTTGCGCACGAGCGAGACGTGCAGCGCGAGCTTGCGCGCTTGCTCGAGCGTGCGCGCGAGGCTGTCGCGGTGGCCGAGCTGCATCGGCAGCGGCGCGGGCAGCATGCAGGCGAGCGCACCGATGCCGCGGCGATTTTGATCGGGCGCGATCACGAGTGGCTGTGTGCCGGAAGGGTGCCGATCGAGCGCTGCGATCAGCTCGCTGAGATCGCGCGGCTGCACCCACGGCAGATCCGCCATCACGATCAGCGCGCGCGAGGCGCCTTGCGCATGCGCGCGGGCGAGCGCTATGTCGAGCACGCTCGCGAACGGCACGCGCGGCACCGGATCGGGTAGGGCGCTCGCGCCCATGCGCTGGCCACGCAAGAAGGCTTCGTGCTCATCGCTGGCGATCACGACGTGATCGATCGCGGTGCAGCGCGTGCAGGCCTGCAGCGCGCGCTCGAACAACGCG
>JAYUYY010000753.1:0-3821 GCA_043752225.1 Sandaracinaceae bacterium
AGCGCGTCTTGCCGCCCGAATTCGGGCCGGTGACGAGCGTCGTCGAGCGAAACGCGCTGGCCGCGAGGTCGCACGGCGTGATCGGACCTGTGTGTGCGAACAAGAGCGGGTTGAAGAGCTGCTCGTAGGCCAACGAGCCGCGCGGGACTTCGTCGTCTGACTCGTGCAGGTCCGGCAAGCACACCGCGAGGCCTTTGCTCTCGGCTGCGTCCTTGAAGGCGAGCACCGCGAGGTACACCTCCATCTCGCCGAGCAGCTGCAGCATCGCCGGCAAGACCTGCTGCACGCCTTCGAACGCGGCGTCGATCCAGCTGTTGAGCACCTCGGGCTCGCCGAGCGAGAAGCCGCGCAGCAACAAGCCGACGCGCGTGAGAAAACGCCCGAACGGCGTGCGGTAAAAGCGGTTGCCGCGGTTCTCGCTGACGCGCGTGATCGCGAAGTGGCGAATGCGACCGTCGGAGCCGACGCGCAGCTGCAGATCGACGCTCGCCAAGTGATTGTCGTAGTCGAGCAGGTCGACCAAGTGCCGGTACGCCTCTGAGTCCATCGCGTGGGCTGCAAAGCCGTGGATGCGCACAAGGCCGCTGGTGCAGCCTTCAAAGCCGGCCATCTGGGTGAGCACGTCGCGCACGCTCGCGAGCACCTCCAGCCTGCGCCGCCGGCCATCGAGCTCGCGCACCGCGCCTTGCACATCGACGGCGTCGAGCAACGCGCGCAGCGCATGCAGCGCGCGATAGAGCGCCTCGAAGCTCGTGCGCAACGCCGCGTGTTCGGCGAGCTCGCGGACGATCGCGCGCCGGTGCTCGACTACCTCGCGTGCGCGGGGCGGATGGGTCAGCACGCGCGCGACGAACGTCGTATCGAGGCTCGGCTGCAGCGTGCCTTGCGGCGTCACGAGCCGGGGGCGCATGCAGATGCGCACCAGCTCTTGAACGAACAGCTCGTTCGCAAAGGCCTCCGCCTTCCAATCCGACGCGGCGACCGGCGCGCGGCGCAGCGCGTGGAGCAGCACGCCACCGATATCGCCGCCCGCGAAGCCGAACGCGAGCGCCCAACGCATGCGCTCGAGATCCACGATCGTCGCCGGCTCATCGTTGAGCAGATCGATCGCTTCGTGTGCGCGCTCGGACGGCACGTACTGATCGGGGCGGATCGTCTCGACCGAAAGCGGTGGCCCCGTGATCGGCTCTTCGGGCTCTGCTCCGGCTTCGCGGCGCGCGCCCCTCGATCGCATGTAGCGCTGCACGGCTTTCGATCCGCTGTCGTAGGTGCGCACGGGGTTGTCAGACCACTACATCATCGATGAGTTCCAAGACAAAGGCGCCGGCTGTCCATGCGTCGCGACCTTGCCACGCGGAATCGCGCGCACGACGGCGTAAACCTCGTGCGCGCGATCTTCGGTGCTTGCGGTTTTGGGCATAGCGATGCCGCGGATACCAGCTCGCTACAACCGCGCTGCAAACGCGCGACCCGGAAGGGAGATCCGGCGCGACAGGGCTGTCAAAAAGCTTAGCCCTTCATGCGCTTGGCTTCGGCCTTCATGCGCTTCTTCATCTCGACCGGTCTCACGTTCTCGACGTGCGTCGCGATCGCCCACATGTTCCCGAACGGATCGGTGATGCGGCCGAAGCGGTCGCCCCAGAACATGTCTTGAATCGGCATCATGATCTTGGCGCCGTTCTTGAGTGCCTTGGCGATCGTTTTGTCGACGCTCGGCACGTACAAGAACATGCCCGAGATGCGCGCCGGCTCTTGCACCGCATCGCTGATCATCACGACCGAGTCTCCGATCATCAGCTCGGCGTGCATGATCTTGCCGTTCGGACCGGACATCACAGGGCCGCGCATCTTCGCGCCAAAAGCCTTCTTACAGAACGCGATCGTGGCCTTCGCATCGGCCTGATTCATCGTCGGCGTTACGGTGCCGTAGCCCCTGGGAACCGGGCGGACATTCTTCTTCTTCTTCTTCGCTGCCATGTAAGTCTCCAAAATTCGAGTGGTGGGGCGGCACGCTATCACTGTTAGGATCAATGCGTGGTGGCGGACTCAGGCGAGCAGCGTAAGGCGAAGGGGACCAACCTCACGCAGCTGGTCGCGGCGCTCCGCAAGCGCCAACGCACACATTCGCTCGGAGTGCTCAGCCCGAGCGCCGAGCAGTTGCTCGAGGAGCGCATCCTCGAGCACGTTTGGTATCCGCATGCGCCGTTCGTCGAGTTGCTGCGCGTGATGTACCGCGACTTGCTCGGCAGCAGCGAAGCCAACGCGCTCGCCGTTGGGATCTCGGGCGGCAAGATCGCGCTGCAGACCTGGCACACCGCGTACGTGATGGAGGGCGATCCGATCGGCAGCGTGCTCGCGATGCGGCACAGCTGGCGCACGTACTTCAACTTCGGCGAGCTCAAAGCCGAGCAAGACACTCCGCAAAGCGTCACGTTGACGCTGACCGGTTATGCGGACGTGACGGCGGTGCACGCGAGCATGATCGCGGGCTGGGCGGTTGCGGCCGGCCAGCTCGGCGGCTCTCCGGCGGCGACGGGCGAGATCATCGATAAGCCCTGGATCGCGGGTAACAAGCTGCGCTACCGCGTCACGGTTTGAGGTGGTTCGAGTCCGTTCGAGTCCGTTCGAGTTAGAGAGCGCGCGCGCTACATCGAGCGCACGGCTTTGATGATCACCGCGATCGCCGACAGCACGGCCACGACCCAAACACCCTTGCGCGTGCGGCCGCCATCGAGCCAGCGATGGGTGTGTTTGGCGAGCATGAAGCCCACTCCGATCGCCGGCAGCATGAGCAACGAAAGCAGCAGCTCGCGCAGCCCGAAGCGACCGACGAGCGCGAGCCCAGCGATCGACATCAGACAACCCACGGTGAAGTAGGCGCACAAGGTCGCGCGCAGGCTCGGGCCCTCTTGATGCTGATTGAGCAGCGCGATCGGTGGACCGCCGATCGAGCTCATCGTGCCCATCACGCCGGAGACGAGGCCTGCGCCGAGCATGACGGGTGTGGTCGGCTCGACGCGAAGGCCGCTCACGCTCATCGCGACTCCGAGCAGCACGCTCGCGCCGAACAGCAGCTCCATCGTGGTCTCGGACACGAGCGCGAGCGCCACGGCGCCGAGCCACACGCCGGGGACGCGCCCGAGCAGCGTCCAGCCGACCACCCGCCGATCGACGTGCCGGTGCTCGCGCAGCGCGATGCCGGCCGAGAGCACGCACGAGCTCGCGAGCATCGGGCCAGGCACGAGCTCGGGAGAGATCAGCACCAAGAACGGCGCAGCGATCAGCGCGAAGCCAAAGCCGACCGAGGCTTGCACGAACGCGCCGCAGGTCACCGCGACCGCGCCGAGCGCCCACTGCCACATGCTCCACGTCGGCAACACCAAGCGCAGACGATACAACAGCCGGCATGCCGTCCGCACCGGCAGCCTATCCGCACCGGTCAGTCATGTACCCGATGCGGTCACCCCGGCATGGGCGCGATCTGCCGCTGTACAAGCGGCTTCAACGTTTAGAAGGAGCTCGCACGCACATGGACATGGCAATCGCGCAGAAGGTTAAGCAGATCGTTTCGGAGCAACTCGACTTCGACATGGCGAAGATCACCGACGAGTCGACCTTTATCGAAGACCTCGGAGCGGACTCGCTCGCGGTCGTCGAGATGGCGCTGGCCTTCGAGAGCGAGTTCGGCATCAACATCCCCGACGAGGTCACCTCGGAGATGCGCACCGTCGCCGACGTGATCGCCTACGTGCAAAAGCACAAGGCTAGTTGACAGCGCTTGCGCGCCGGAGGCTCCCCTCCGGGTCGCGCGCTTCAGTGCG
>JAYUYY010000754.1:0-3804 GCA_043752225.1 Sandaracinaceae bacterium
TGCGGAATGACCTGCACCGTGGCGCCCAGGTACTCGCCGCGGCGCTCTTTGCTGATCACCGCGTCGTAGATGCGACCGGTGGTGAAGTTATTGGCCCGCGTCATGCGCGCGCTGGTGAAGCGCTCGTAGTGGCCGAGGTCGAGGTCCGCCTCGGCGCCGTCGTCGGTCACGAAGACCTCGCCGTGCTGATACGGCGACATCGTTCCGGGGTCGACGTTGATGTAGGGGTCGAGCTTGACGTGGGTCACGCGCAAGCCGCGTGCTTCCATTAGCGCGCCGATCGACGCCGCCGCGAGCCCCTTACCGATGGAGCTGACCACGCCACCCGTCACGAACACGAACTTGGGCCGCTTGGTTTTCATCGTGCGCGCTCCTTAGTCGACTTCACTGGCGTTAGCCCGATTAAAATAGCGCATGCAGAACCGCACCCGGTCCCTGCAGGGGACACGTTTGACGATGGGGTTCTGGATGGGCCGGCTCGTAGTCGGGATAGCCCGCGAGCACGGAGCGCGACTCTACGAATTCCCAACTGCCTGTCAATGGACCGCGGTTGTGCGGACATTGGACACGGTTAACGTCGTCGCGACGGTTCTCGCGATGAACGGGGGCGATTCTCGGTGTAGAACCGCCCTTTCCTGCACGCTCTGAACGCCGGTCCAATGGCCTACACCGTCCTCGCACGCAAGTACCGCCCCCAGACCTTTGCGGATCTGGTGGGGCAGGAACACGTCAGTCGCACGATCGGCAACGCGATCGCCAGCGGCCGGGTCGCGCACGCTTTCCTGTTCACGGGTGCGCGCGGCGTGGGCAAGACGACCACCGCGCGGTTGCTGGCGAAGGCGCTCAATTGCGAGAAGGGCCCGAGCGCCGAGCCCTGCAACCAATGCGATCCGTGCCGCGAGATCGCGATCGGCAGCGACATCGATGTGCTCGAGATCGACGGCGCCTCCAACAACAGCGTCGACGACGTGCGTAGGTTGCAAGAGTCCCTGCCCTATCGACCGGTGCGCGATCGCTTCAAGGTCGTGATCGTCGACGAGGTTCACATGCTGTCGACGGGCGCGTTCAACGCGTTCCTGAAGACGCTCGAAGAGCCGCCTTCGCACGTGAAGTTCATCTTCGCGACCACCGAAGCGCACAAGGTGCCGATCACGATTCGCTCGCGCTGCCAGCGCCACGACTTCCGCTTGATCAGCCAAGCCGTCGTCGCCGGGCGCGTGCGCGAGATCCTCTCGCGCGAGGGCATCGAAGCCGACGACGCGGCGGTGGCGATCGTGGCGCGTGAGGCAGCGGGCTCGATGCGCGACGCGCTGACCGTGCTCGATCAGCTGTTGGCGTTCGGCGGCGCCGATCGCGCGCTGGTCGGCAGCGAGGTCGCAGCGGGGCTGGGCCTGGCCGATCGCAGGCACGTGCGCAGCGCAGCCGATGCGGTGCTGCGCGGGGATGCCGCGGCGTGCGTACGCGCGGTCGCAGCGCTCGCCACCGACGGGCTCGATCTCTTGCACTTCGCCAAGCAGCTGTTGTCGCTGACGCGCGACTTGGTGGTGTTGCGCGTGGTCGGCGACGACCGCGAGCTGCTCGACCTCGCCGACGACGAGCGCGACGCGATGAACGAGCTCGCGAACGCGCACTCGGCTGCACAGCTCGAGCGCACGTTCACGGGTCTGGCCGCGCTGGTCGATGAGATCGGTCAATCGAGCAACCCGCAGCTCGTGCTCGAGATGGGCCTGGTGCGGATCGCCGAGCGCCCGGCGCTCGAGCCTCTGACCGAGCTGCTCGCAAAGCTGGCGGCGCTCGAAGCGCGCCTCGGCAGCGGCGGCGGCAGCCCTGGCGGGCCTGCTCCGCGCAGCAGCGGACCTTCGAGTGGTCCCAGCAGTCCCAGTGGTTCAGCCGGCGGCGGAGGGATGGGCGGCGGTGGCGGTGGCTCGCCGTATCGTCCGCCCGCGCTCAAGCCCGCAGCGCCCAAGCTCGCAGCGCCGATGCCTCACGCACAGCCCGAGGCTCGGCCCGCGCCGCGGCTCTCGAAGCCGCCGGTCGCCGTACCCGCTTTCGTGCCACCCGTGATGACCGCGGTCGCGCCCGCTGCCGTGGCGCATGCGGTCGCGCCCGCCGTAGCGGTGGCTATCCTGCCCGTCGCGGCGCCCGTCATGACGGAAAAGCCGATCGACGAGATCGAGCCGCAGCCGCTGAGTGTGAAGAGCGCGCCGCCGCAAGCGATCGCAGCCGGCGAGGTGCCCGAAGCGTGGCGCAAGATGGTCGAGCAGCTGCACGACATCCGGCCCGCGCTGTGCGCGGTGCTCGAGCACGGCACGCCGGTGTCGATCGCCAAGGAACGAGTGGTGGTGAGCTTTCCGGACGGCTCGTTCTTCGGAAAGCAGGCGGCGTCACCGCCGGCACAGGCCGCGCTCGCGGATGCGGCACAACGCGTGCTCGGCGCGCTACCGAAGATCGAGATCGTCTTTGGTGTGGTGAAGCCCGGGCAATCGCAACCCGCGCCGACGATCGCGTCGGAGCAAGCCGCGGCGCGCGAAGCGCAGCGCGAGCAGATCAAGCAGACCGCGCTCAGTCATCCACGGGTGCTGGATGCGATGGCGGTGTTTCCCGATTCCGACGTGCAAGTCGGAGACAATTAGAAAGGACTCTGACGATGAAGTTTCGAGGCGGAATGGGTGAGCTGATGCGGCAGGCCTCGCGGCTGCAGCGTCGTGTCGAGCAGCGCAAGCAAGAGCTCAAGACCGAGACGATCGAAGCCAGCTCCGGCAACGATCAGATTAAGGTCACCGTGAACGGTGGCGGCGAGCTGGTGAGCATCACGATCGCACCCGAGCTGCTCAAGCAAGAGGACCTGGCGATGGTTCAAGACTTGATCGTCGCGGGCACGAACGCCGCGCTCAAGAAGAGCCACGAGATGGTCGAAGCCGAAATCGAGAAGGTGACCGGCGGGGTGAAGATCCCTGGGTTGGTCTGAGGCCATTCGAGTGAGTCACGCTTGAACGAGCGCGATCCAAAGGATCCGATCGCGACGTTGGTGTCGCTGTTCTGTCGGCTGCCCGGCGTGGGCGAGCGCACCGCGGCGCGCCTTTCGTACTACGTGCTCGGCAGCGCGCCGGAGTACGCGCGCGCGCTCGGCAAGGCGCTCAGCGAGCTGCACGAGCGCGTGCGGCGCTGCGCGCAATGCGGCAACTGGGGCACTTCGCTGCTGTGCGCGATCTGCAGCGACGCGCGGCGCGACGCGAGCACCGTGTGCGTGGTCGCGCGACCGCCGGATGTCGCGGCGCTCGAGCGCGGCGGCGGTTATCGCGGGCGTTACTACGTGCTGCATGCGCTGCTCGCGCCGCTCGAGGGCGTGGGCCCGAGCGCGCTGCAGCTCGACGCGCTGCTCGATCAAGCGCGCAGCGGCAGCGTCAAGGAGATCATCCTCGCGACTCCGCTCAGCGTCGAAGGCGAGGCCACCGCGCTCTACGTCGCGCAGCAGCTCAAGGCGCTCGGCGTCAGCTGCTCGCGGATCGCGAGCGGGCTGCCGCACGGCGGCGAGCTCGAGTGGAGCGATCAGGTCACGTTGACGAGCGCGCTCGAAGGTCGCAAGCCACTTTAGTAATAGGGAGAACGTGCACCTTCTCCCTCCCATCGGGCAAAGCCCCGACTTCAACGAACGGCGCCCCTCCCTCTCACGAGGTTCGCTTCGCTCACGTATAAGGGCCGCCTACCATGTCGCCCGTGTCGCCATTAGCCATTTCGGACTACAGCCTGTGCTGCGCGCTGGGCATGAATCGCGCAGAGGCCGCGGCGCGGCTGTTCGCGGGT
>JAYUYY010000755.1:0-9484 GCA_043752225.1 Sandaracinaceae bacterium
CCGACGCCGAGCAATGAACGCTTCGAAGAGCTGCGCGTGCATCCGGGTTGGAGCTTTCACGGAACCGCGCCCAACGGTCAGCCGTGGCCGAGCTGGGAGACGCTGTTGCAGCAGCACGAGCGCCGCGTCGCGCGTCATCCCAAGACGACGTTCGTCGGCGCGCACTTCGGCAACGCAGCAGAGGATCCGGATCGCGTCGCGCGCATGCTCGATCGCTATCCGAACTACGTGATCGACACCGCTGCACGCGTGCCGGAGTTTGGTCGGCACGCCGCGACGCGGATGCGCGCGTTCTTCGCCGCGTACCAAGATCGTATTTTATTCGGCAGCGATCTCGGCGTCGGCCCCGACGGGCTCACGCTCGGCTCCGGTGGCGAGCGCCCCGGCACGCGCGCCGAGTCACGCGAGTTCTTCGAGCGGCACTTCCTGTATTTCGAGACCAGCCTCGCGCGAATGCAGCATCCGACGCCCATTCAGGGCAGCTGGACCGTCGACGGCATCGGCTTGTCCCACGACATTCTGAAAAAGCTGTACGCAACGAATGCCGCCCGCGTGTTCAACCTGACCTTGAACGACTAGGCAGCGGTCCCGACGCAGAGACAGTCCTCACATTGGGGTCAGAGGCGCGTTCGGCGTATGCCCGCGATTGTACGTTGTGTGCATACCGGCTCCTTGGCTATGGTCCCGGCAACCGTTCGCGGGAGGGTCAAGTGATGCGTATGGGCGAAGATCCCAAGTCGATTCCAACGTTCGAGCCACGGGCACCTATGCTCGCTTCGGCCTATCCAGACGATCTCCACGACCTGGCAGCGGGTCTCACCGATGAGCAAGCCCTTCGCAAAATCGGCCAACGCACATCGACCAGCGGCAAGATCATCACGCTGTTGATGGTCGGCGGCGCGGTCGGCCTCGCGTGGTTCTACATGCAGAGCTCGGCCAAGTACGAGTCGCGCATGGACCCGATCCTCGAGGCGGGCAAGCTCGAAGGCGACGGGATGCTCGCAGCGCTGCGCACTGCGCTCGAGCAAGCGGAGCACGACGACGTCAAAGCGCGCGCGATCCGAAACCTCGCTCACTTCAAAGATGCCGCATCGGTTCCGCTGATCACGAAGCACCTCGACCAAGCGGGTCTCGTGCGTCGCGAAGCAGCGCTCGCGCTTGCCGCGATCGGCTTGCCGGCCGGCGCCACTGCGAAGCCCAAGCTGCTCGAAGTGCTTCCGACTTCCGATGCGAAGGACAAGCCACAGGTCGTGTGGGCGCTCGCCGTGTTGCGCGAGCCCGCTGCGACCGACGCGATCCTCGCGCAGTTCACGACCGGCCTCTTGCAAGCGCAGCCCGGCTTCGATCCCAAGATCATCACCGAAGCGATCGGCATCGCGAAGCTGAGCACGCCGGCGCTCACCGGCAGCAGCCAGAAGCCCGTCCGCGCGCTGGTTGCGATGGCGCTCTCCGAGGCGCCCTCCCCGGAGGTCGTCGAGCCGCTCGTGCGCATGATCCAGAAGTCGGATGAAGATCCGGAGGTCGTGCGCGCAGCGGTGATGGGCCTGGGTCGCGCGGGCGATCCGCGCGCCGCCGAGCCGCTGTTCAGCTTGATGCAGACGCGCCCCGAGATGCGTCAGAGCGTGCTCGATGCGCTCGGCAAGTCGACCGCAGCGCCGCAGCTCGCGACGCTCTTGGGCCAAGCCAAAGACGTGAACGCGAAGCGCGACCTCGTGCGCCTGCTGCGCAAGACGTTCGACCCGCGCAGCGCCGATGCGCTCGCGCCGCTGATCAACGACACCGATGCGGACACCAAAGAAGAGGCCGCGCAAGGCCTCGCCGATCTCGGTGATGCGCGCGCGGTGCCGCCGCTCGTCGAGCTCGCGAAGAGCGAAGAAGACGACGTCGCGACCGATGCCGTGGACTCGCTGCGCCGGCTCGCGAACCCCGAAGCCGCGCCTGCGCTGCTCGAGCTCTTCGATCAGTTCCCAGCGCGCAAGGCCGCGATCATGCGCGCGCTCGGCACGACCGGCGCGCAAGACGCAGGCCCCAAGCTCATGAAGGAGCTCGAGGGCGACGACGTGGGCTCGGCCGCCAAGGCGCTCGGCCAGCTCAAGTACGAGTCGGCCTACGGAGCGTTCGTGTCGCTCTTGCCGCGCAGCAAGTACAAGGGCATCGACTTCGCGAAGCCCGGCGTGCCGTCCGAGATGGCGTACCGCAATCGCTACGAAGCGCTGCAGGGCCTGCAGTACTTCGGCAAGATCGACGAGAAGCTCGTCAAAGTGCTCGTGACGATCGTCGAGGACGCGGAAGACGACTTCCGCCTCTCAGCTGAAGCCGGCGGAACGCTCGGCCAGCTGGCGGACGCCGAGACCTACGCGTTGATCTTGTCGAAGGTGCTCGACACCAAGCTCACCGAGAACGTGCGCGTCTTCTACGCGCAGGGGCTTTGGCGCAAGCCGAACCCCGAGATCGCCGTGCAGCTCTTGCCGCTCTTGAGCGGCGACACGCCCGGCGCGATCAAGATCGCTGCGGCGCTCGCAGTCGGTTATGCCGGCAGCCCCGCGGCGGACGCGAAGCTGATCGAGCTGCTCGACGATGCCAACGCGCGTCGCTACGCGGCGATGGCCACGGTGCTCGGCGGTAGCGAAGCCGCAGCGCGCAAGCTGATCGAGGTCCTGCCCAAGGATCGCGACACGGAAGAAATCGTGCGCCTGGCCGTGAACAGCAACGAGGACGACAACTTCAACCTGCTCACCGCGAGCATGTTCGAGTCCGGACAGATCTACCGCCGCATCCGCGTCGCCGAGATCTTGAAGGAAGGCAACGGCCTAGAAGGCACCGCCGCCGTTTCGTACGGCTACGTGTTCCTGCACCTGACGACGCGCCTGCGCGCCGGCTGGGATGGCCCGAACGGCATGTCGGAGCGCGCGATTCGCAACGCGTTCAACGCCGAGCTCGCGAGCCAAGACCCCGAGCGCCGGCGCATGACGGCCGACTTGCTCGGCTCGATGAACCTGCGCGGCTTGCTGCTCGCAGCACGCGACGCGGGCGTCAAGGAAGCGCGCGACACGCTGATGTCGATGGACCGCCCGCGCCAAGTGCAGCTGTAGAGAGCAGCTGACGCGAAGGCTCGCTGCTTTCAACGACTCGATGGGCGCGCACTGGAAACGGTGCGCGCCTTTTCGTTTAAGCGCCGCGCAAGTGAGCGGCGAGCTCAGTCCGCTCAGCGGGCGGGCGCCAAGCTCACTTTGTACTGTCGAACGCCTTCAGCAGGTCGTCGATCAGATCGGCCGAGCTCTCGACGCCGACCGCGTAGCGCACGAGCGTGTCGGTGATGCCGACCGCCTCGCGCTGCTCGGTCGAGAGCTCGAAGTAGCTCATCAGCGCCGGCTGCTCGACCAAGCTCTCGACGCCGCCCAGGCTCGGCGCGATGTACGGGATCTTGAGCGCGTCGATGAAGCGCCCGGTCGACGCGCAGTCGCCGTGCACGTCGAACGTCACGACGCCGCCGAAGCCGCGCATCAAGCGCGTCGCCGTTTGATGGCTCGGGTGCGATGGCAGGCCCGGATACCAGACGCGCTTCACGCGCGGGTGTTGCTCGAGCGCTTCGGCCATCGCCTGCGAGCTCGCGTTCTGCTGCGCGACGCGCAGCGCGAGTGTCTTGAGCCCCCGCTGAACCAGCCAGGCCGCGTGCGGATCACACACGCCTCCCATCACGTGGCGCACGTCGCGCACCAGCGATACCAGCTGCGCTTTGCCCGCGACCGCGCCGCACAACACGTCGTTGTGGCCGCCGAGGTACTTGGTCGCGCTGTGCACGATCAAATCGATCCCGTACTCGGCCGGGTTCATGTTGATCGGCGTCGCGAAGGTCGAGTCGATCAGCGTACGGATGCGGCGCGGCTTGCAGAGCTCCGAGAGCTTGGGCAGGTCGACGACCGTGAGATAAGGATTGGTCGGAGCTTCGCTCACGACCAGCTTGGTGTTCGGCTTGATCGCGCGCTCGAGGCCTTCGAGATCCGCGGGCCCGATCAGTGTGTGCTCGACGCCGAACTGGCCGAGGAACTTGGTCACGAACTGGCGCGTGCGACGGTAGCAGTCCGAAAACAAGATGACGTGGTCGCCCGACTTCACGAGCGCGAGGATCGTGCTCGTAACCGCGGCCATGCCGCTGCTGAACGCGACCGCGTCTTCGGTGCCTTCGAGCGCGGCGATGCGCTCTTCGAGCAAGCGCACGGTCGGGTTGCCGTAGCGCCCGTACTCTTCGCGCTCCTTCTTGCCTTCCATGTACTCGACGAGCGCAGCGGTGCTCTCGAACGTGTACGTGGCGGTTTGAACGATGGGCGCCGTAAGCGAATCATGTGCGAAGTGCCTAGGCGCTCCACCGTGAACCGCAGGCGTCAGCGACGGCCGTTTCTGCATGGCGGCGGACACTATCAGAGCGCCCCGGTGGGGCAACCAGACCGCAGCTCAGTGCTTGTCGCGGTCGATCCCGGGATGGGTTGCGTCGCCGGGCTCGTGGCGGTCGTTGTGGGTCTCGAAGCTGCCGTCCGCAGCCGGGATCGCCATCAACGTTTCCTTGTTGAAGATGAAGTGCTCGCGCTGGGTGGAGGGCGGCATGTGCATGCCGCTATCCATTCGGATCGCGTCGCACGGGCAAGCCTCGACGCAGAAGCCGCAGAAGATGCAGCGCAGCTCGTCGATGATGAACGCCTTAGGATAGCGCTCGTAGCCGGCCTGCGCTTCGCCCGGCGCGTACTCCGCCGGCTCGATGTGAATGCACTGCGCAGGACACGCGGTGCTGCAACACAAGCACGCGACGCAGCGCGGCGTGCCGTCGAGTCGATGCGTCAGGCGGTGCACGCCGCGGAAGCGCTCGGGGTAGACGCGCTTCTCTTCCGGGTAGTTGACCGTGTCGATGTCGCCGCGGCGCAGCAGCGTCTCGCCATGCAGACCCTTCGCGTGCGTCGCGAACACGTTCTTGAAGAAGCGGCCCATCGTGAGCGCGAGACCCTTCGCGATCTCGGGCACGTACACCTGCTCGGCGATGGTCATGTTGGGTTTGGGGATCAGCTTGGCCATCGTGATCTCTCTTAAAGCAGCAGCAGCAGCCGCTCAGCCGGCCATCAGCGGCAGAATGTATTGGTCCCAAAGGGGCTGAATGTACTTGTCCCAAAGCAGGATGCCCGCTCCGGTGAAGAAGACGTTTGCGAGCGACACCGGCAGCATCAGCTGCCAGCACAGCTTCATGATCTGGTCGTAGCGAAAGCGCGGCAGCGTCCAGCGGATCATCAAGCTGAGCCAGCACATCACGATCACCTTGAAGATGAACACGCCGACGCCGATCAGCGTGACCACGAGGTGCGGGAGCGGGATGTGGAGTGGGAACAGCTCGAAGCCGAGCAGCGTCGCGCGGATGCCATCCGGGAAGACGAAGAACAGGTCGTAGCCACCGAAGAACAGCACGACCAGCAAGCAGCTGCTCGCGACGATCTCGATGTACTCGCCCATCATGAACATGCCGAACTTCATGCCCGAGTACTCGGTGAAGTAACCGGCGGCGAGCTCGCTCTCGCCTTCGGGCACGTCGAACGGGATGCGCTTGGCTTCCGCGATCGAGCCCGTGAAGAACAGAATGAACGCGATCGGCTGGAGCACGATGCCCCAGACGTGATGGTTGACCTGCCAGGCCACCATGTCTTCGAGCAGCAGCGTGCCGTAGATCATGAAGCAGCCGATCAACGACAGGCCGAGCGTGACCTCGTAGCTGACCATCTGGCCGGCAGCGCGCAGCCCGCCGAGCAGCGCGAACTTGTTGTCGCTGCAGTAGCCCGCAAGCGCCGCGCCGATGACGCCCGTGCCGCCGACCGCGAAGATGTAGAGGATGCCGACGTTGATCGACGCGACCTGCAGCGCTTGTCCGACGCCTTCGGGCGATGCGGGCAGCGTCTCGAGCAGGTGCCCGGTGAAGATCGGTCCCGAGAACGGGATCACCGCGAACGCCGCGATCGCAGGCACTACGGAAATGATCGGCGCGATCGCGTGCAGCAATTTATCGGCGCGTGGCGGAATGAAGTCTTCCTTCCACATGAACTTCAGCGCGTCGGCGAGCGGATGCAGCAAGCCCCACAGCGCGATGTTCTTGCCGCCGATCGGGATGCCGGCGCGGATCGGACCGATGCGGTCTTGGATCATCGCGGACTGACGGCGGTCGGCCCACACCAGCACCGGCGAGAACGTCAGCACGATGATCAGCACGAGCAAAAGGCCCGCGAGCGACAGGATGAGAGAGGTGTCCATTACGCCCTCGCCTGCGCGTCGGCCGAGCCCACGACGGTCAGCGTCGCCTTGCGCACGTCGGAGAAGCTCGAAAGGCCCAGGCTCTTGCCGAGCGCTGCGCCGAGCGCGGTCAGCGCCTGCCAGCCGGGCGCGATGCTCTCGTCGGGTTTCACCGCGGCAGTGAAGCGCTGCGACATGCCCTTTTGATTGATGAAGCTGCCGTCGTGCTCGCCATGCGCGGTCACCGGCACCACGACAGTCGCGAGATCCGTGAGCACGCCGACGTGGCTCGCGAACGCGACGCTCGGGATCTTGCGAATCGCTTCGAGCTCGGCTGCGGTCTCGGCGCTCGTGCCGCCCAAGAAGATCACCGCGCCGACCTCGCCCGCGGTTACGGCATGCGCGAGCGCACCGAGCCCTGCGAGCTGCTTGCCCGCGACGCGCTCTGCGCCCTTGCGGTTCGGGTTGTGGTCGGTGCTGCGCAGGATGTCGTCGCCCTTCCACGGTGCGCGCGCGGCCAGGTACAACTTGTTCGTGCCGAGCGCCTCCGCGAGCTTCACTGCGGCGAAGTTGTCTTCGGTCGAATGCAACGCGCTGAGCACGACCGCGACCTTGTCGCTGGCGACCGAGCCGATCGCCGCTACCGCCGCTTGCAACGCGTCTTCCGCGCTCAGCGTTTGCAGATGCCCCTTGCGCACGACGCCCGACTCCACGCGGCCTTCTTCGATCGCGCGGTACGTCATCATGCCGTCGTCACACATCCAGAACTTGTTGACCGCTTCGTTGTCGCGCGGGCGCAAGCGATAGACGGTGTTGTTGCGCGGATCGAAGTCCATGAACGAGTTGCAGCCGGTCGCGCAACCGTTGCAGACGCTCTTCTGCGCGCGCAGGAACCACACGCGCGCCTTGAAGCGAAAGTCCTTCGACGTGAGCGCGCCGACCGGGCACACGTGCTCGGTCATCAACGTGTAGTCGTGATCGAGCTGGCGGCCCGGGCTCACCACGATCTCGTTCCGATTGCCGCGCTCGCGCATGTCGAGCACGTGATCCTTCGCGACCTCGTCGGAGACGCGGATGCAGCGCGTGCACATGATGCAGCGCTCGGCGTCGTACACGATGGTCGGACCGAAGCGCACGGCCTTGGGCTTGTGCACCGGCTCGGTGTCTTTGCGCTTGAGCGTGCCCTGGTTGGTGAGCCAGTAGTCCTGCAGCTTGCACTCGCCGGCTTGATCGCAGATCGGGCAGTCGACCGGGTGGTTGAGCAGCAAGAACTCTTGAACGTTCTTCTGCGCGGTCAGCGCGTCGGGGCTCGCCGCGAACACTTCCTGACCTTCGACCGCGAGCTGCTGACAGGAGGGTGTGAGCTTCGGCTTGGTCGCCGGCACGAACGTCTTCTCGGTCTCGCTCCACGCCAGGATCGGCATCATCACCGGGCGCTCGGCTTTCACCTCGACCAGGCACATGCGGCAGTTGGCGGCGACCGAGAGGCCCGGGTGCCAGCAGTAATGCGGAATCTCGACGCCCTGCTTCCACGCGGCACGCATGATCGTGTCGCCGGGCTCGAACGGAATCTCGCGACCATCCAGCTTAAAAGTCGGCATGAGCGAAAACCTTATCGATCACATTCGCCGCCGATCATGTTCACGGACCCGAAGGCTGGAACGATGTCGGCGATCATTTCACCACGAAGCATCGGCTCCGCAGCTTTGAGGTTGATGAAGCTCGGGGGACGGCAACGCACGCGGTACGGAGTGCCGCTGCCATCGGACACGATGTAGAAGCCGAGCTCGCCGTTGCCGCCTTCGGTGTAGCCGTAGACTTCGCCTGCGGGCGGCTTCACGCCTTCCATCACCAACTTGAAGTGGGCGATGGTGCCCTCGATCGTGTGATAGACGGCTTCTTTTTCCGGCAAAATGATGCGCGGATCGCTGACGTTGATCGGGCCGCTGTCGGCGAGGCGATCGAGCGCCTGCGTGAGGATGCGGCACGACTGGCGCATCTCTTCCATGCGCACCATGAACCGATCGTACGTGTCGCCGTCGTGGCCGATCGGAATCTCGAAGTCGTACGTGTCGTAACCCGAGTACGGGTTGTCCTTGCGCACGTCGCACTCGATGCCGGTCGCGCGCAGCATCGGGCCGGTCACGCCGAGCGACAGCGCGGTCTCCCGGCTAAGCTTGCCGACGTTCTGCAGGCGATCGATGAAGATGCGGTTGCGGATCAGCAGCGTCTCGGACTCGCCGAGCACGCGCTCCACTTGCGGCAGGATGTCGCGGATCTCTTGCTTGAGCTGCGGACGCGGCGGCTGCGCCATGCCGCCGATGCGGCCGAAGCTGTGCGTCATGCGCGCGCCGGTCTCGGCCTCGAGGATGTCCCAAATCCAATCGCGGACCTTGATCATCCACAGGAAGGGCGTGAACGCGCCGAGCTCCATCGCCATCGCGCCGTTGCACGTCAAGTGATCGGTGATGCGCGACAGCTCGCCCAAGATCACGCGATAGACCTGGCAGCGCTCCGGCACCGTGATCCCGATCAGCTTCTCCACCGCGAGCGAGAAACCCACGTTGTTGAGCATCGGCGAGACGTAGTTGAGCCGGTCTGCGTACGGATACACTTGCGCCCACGTGCCGCGCTCGCAGCTCTTCTCGAAGCCGCGGTGCAGGTAGCCCGGCTGCACATCGACGTTGCGGATCACCTCGCCGTCGAGGTCGAGCACCATGCGGATGGTGCCGTGCATCGCCGGGTGCGACGGGCCCATGTTGAGGCGCATCGGCTCAGCCGACAGCTCAAGCGCGCCTTCGTCGTCGTACTCCTCGGTGGGCTCCATGGCTGAGTTCGCTTTCCTAACTAACCGTCAGTTGTTGAGCTTCTTCTCGAGCGGAGCGTCGGCGGGAGCCGGCAGCGAGTCGTCCGTGCCCGCGCTCAAGCTCTCGCGCTGGCCCTGCTGCACGCCGATCGCGGGCGCGACCTGGCGATCGGCACCGCCCAGGCGCTTGAGCCAATCGATGCGGCCGAATGGATTGCCCATGTCGGAACCGAACGGCTCGAGCTTCGACGGGCCGACGTCGCGGTACTCGACCAGCGGCTGCGTCTTGTTGATCGGGTAGTCCTTGCGCAGCGGATGACCCTGGAATTCCTCGTACATGAGGATGCGGCGCAAGTCGGGATGCCCTTCGAAGCGGACGCCGAACATGTCCCACACCTCGCGCTCGGTCCAATCCGC
>JAYUYY010000756.1:0-21400 GCA_043752225.1 Sandaracinaceae bacterium
GCCATTCAGCACCTCGCAGGTATGAAGGGCAGCAAGACGATCGTCGCGATCAACAAGGACAAGGAAGCGCCGATCGCGCAGGTGGCCGACTACTTCTTGGTCGGCGACCTCTTCACCGTGGTGCCCGAGATGGCAGCCAAGGTTAAGGCACTCAAGGCGTCTCGTGGTTGATTGCTCCTGATCGCGCAACGCGATCCACGTGACAAACACCACACCGGGCTCCGTCGCTGCGCTGCAAGGCACAGCCGGAGCCCGTTGTGTTTCAGCGCGGCGATAGGCCAACATGGCCGCGCGATGGAGCCCTGCGTGTCTGCTCGTTCGATCGTTGCGCTGTGTCCGCGCAAGCGCGCGCCCATGCGAGCGCTGCGCGTCGCGCTCGCAGGCCTAAGCCTGTGCGCGTGTGCGATCGCAGCGCCGAGCCGCGCGAGCGCGCAGGCGCCGCTGCCGGCCATGAACGGCCTCTGGCGCGCGGGCGCAACCGCGATCAACGTAGCCGTCGAGAGCTGGGGCAAGGATTGCGGCCCCGAGCCCAAGTCGAGCCAATCGTCTGGCGGCGGCATCGTCCGCATCGATCAGACTGGCGACCAGCTCTGGCTTCATGGCTCCGGCCGCGTGGTGAAGAGCGACGCGTGCTTCGGACAGAACCCGGCCCTGCGCCGCACCTCGAAGACGTTCAAGGACAACACTTGGACGACGCGTTGCGAAACGCTGACGACTGATCCGCGCGCCGAGCAGGGCACATACACGCTCAAGCTGCTGACACCCGATCGACTGCTCTACCAAGACGTCAGCCGCTTCCGCTGGGAGCTCAAGACCTCCTTCTGCGTTGCGACCATCACGACCGTGCAGACGCTCACGCGCCAAGGCGACACGCCGCCCGCGCCGACGCTGCCCGACTTGCCGACGGATCTCGAGACACCGCAGCCGAAGCTGACCAAAGCTCAAATCAGAGCAGCCGCTGCGGAAGCTAAGCGTGCAGCCGCAGCAGCAGCCGCCACGGCTACGACGACTACGCCGATCGCGAAGGTCGAGCCGCCGCCGTGCGTCCCGGGTGAGCCAAAACGCTTTGCCATCCTGCCGCGCGAGTCGCGCATCGAGCTCGGCGGCCGCGTCTGCTTTCGGCCGCGCGCGTTCGACGCCGCCGGTTGCGCGGTGCCATCGCTCAGCCCGACCTGGTCGCTCGACCACGGACCGGCGCTGCGCGCCAAGCTCGACGGCCGCGGCTGCTTCGAAGCGAGCGGCCAGGCCGCCGAGGGCGAAGGCTCCTTCAAGGTGACCGCGGTGCTCGGCAACCTGCGAGCGGAGAGCACCGTCGAGGTCGTGACCGCGGATCTGTCCGCGCTGGTGGCCAAGCGGTTGTTCGATGCCGACGCAGGCGCAGCAGACGATGCCGAGCCGACGGTCGCAGCGGCCGCACCGACTGCTGCCAACGCAGCGGAGCTCGCGACGCCCGAAGCGAGCTCACGCACAGCGACGCGCGCCGTGGGAGCGTCGTCCACGCAAGAGGGCACCCCAAGTTGGCTGTGGATGGTCGCAGCCGCAGTGGCCGGCATCCTCGGCATCGCGTTCGTGCTCGCGATGCGCAAGCGAAGCGAGACGGAGCTGCCGTTTCCACCGACGATTCAGTCGGACTCGGCGGAGAAACCCGCTTCGGGACTGCTGCTCTGCCCCACGTGCGGCGCGACCTATCCAGCCGGTAGCGCGTTCTGCGGCAGCGACGGCAGCCCACTTTCGTAGCTCAGCTGCGCTACTCGGATCGCGCTCGTTCAGTGACGGGCGTGTGGTTCGGGGTCGGACACCCGCAAGCGCTCGAGCGCCTGATCGCGCTCGAACATTTTCTCCCCACTTTTTCACGCGAGGCGAAGCTGCGTCATGCGTCATACTGTCCGGGCCTATCCGCTGCGTGCGATGCGCGCAGGGATCGAGCTCGGCACAAGCCTTGACGCCACAGAGCCGAACTAGCAATTTCGCGTGCTTGCAGGGCGCAAGCCTTAGGCCGGCCGCGGATCGAGACGTTAGGGGATCGAACCCATGAAGATCGCGTGTGAGAGCTGCGGAGCGAAGTACTCCATCGCTGATGAAAAGGTTGCGGGCAAGGTCTTCACGATCCGCTGCAAGCGTTGCAGCGAGGTGATCGTCGTGAAAGGCGATCAACAGCACGCAGCGAGCGCGGCGCAATCGAGCAGCGCCGGCGAGCCGATCTGGCACGTCGTCATCAACGGCGATCAAGCCGGGCCGTACGCGCCCGAGCAGCTGGCCGAGATGCTGACCAACGGCACCGTCGACTGGGAAGCGTACGTTTGGGCCGAAGGCTTCGATAACTGGATGCCGATGCGCGACGTGCCTGATCTCGTCGCGCAGATCAGCGGCGGAGGAAAGAGCGCCCAGGTCGAGCAGCGCTCGAGCTACGAAGCCACGCCCGACGCGTTTACCGCGCAGCCTTCGATGGGCGCAGATCCGTTCGCGGAAGATCCCACGCAGATCGCCGGCCAATACCACGCTGCCGCGGCCGAGCCCGATCTGTTCGGTGGCGGCGGACGAGCGCAAGCCGCCAGCCCGTTCGACACCGGCCACGTGCTCGCGTCCTCGCCGAGCCCGCGCGTCAACGTCAGCGCAGATCCTTCTGAGGCTGCGATGACCGGTGCGCGCAACGAGAACTCGGTTTTGTTCTCGCTCAAGAATCTGCAGTCGCTCGCCACCGGCTCCGGCGCGGCGACCAACGTGCCGAGCGCAGTCGGTCAAGCGCACGCGGGCTACGCAGGCGGCGAAGGCTCGGGCCTGATCGATATCCGTGCCCTCGCCAGCGCGACCGGGCTCAGCGACGCCGAGGCACGCGAAGGCGCCAAGGACGAGCTGCTCGCGATCGGCACTCAAGGAGCCTTCGGCGCGCTCGGCTCACCGATGCTCGCGCCCGCTCACGACGATGATGGCGGCGGCAAGAAGATGCTGATCTGGGCAGCGGTCGCAGGCGTCGGCCTGCTCTCGCTCGCCGCGGTCGCGGTCGCGTACATCATGCGGCCCGCGAACGCGCCTCAGCCGCAGCCGATCGGTATCCAGCAGCAAGCGCCGGCCGTAACAGCGCCGACGCAAGCGCCGGCTCCCGAGGCGAAGAGCGAAGGCGAGCGCGCGGCGGAAGAGAACGCGCGACAAGCCGCGAACGCAGCCAATGAAGAGCGCGGCAGCGATGGCAAGCCGCGTCGCAAGCCGAGCGGCTCGGGCGCGAGCAGCAGCGGAAGCCAAACGGCCGAGCCGAGCGAGCCCAAGCCCGCGGCGGGCGATACCAAGGCGCCTGCGAAGCCGAGCGGTCCGCGCTCGATCGATGACCTGCTCGCAAGCGCGCTCGACGGCAAAGGCGGCGGCACCAAGGCGGCGGCCGAAGCTCCGAAGTCCAACCTGCCCGATCTGCCTTCGCGCGACGACGTCGTCAACGGCATGAGCAGCGTCAAGGGCGCAGTCGCAGCCTGCGCGCAGGGTCAGACCGGCGTCGCATTCGTCAACGTGAGCGTCGCCGGTGCGACCGGCCGCGTCACTTCGGCCGAGGTCAGCGGCATCACCGGCCCAGCCGGCTCATGCATCGCGAAGGCCGTACGCGGCGCTCAGTTCCCGAAGTTCCAGCAGAAGGTCTTCAAGGTTAAGTATCCCTTCAAGCTGTAGGAGCTGAGCTTCGAGCGGCATTCGCGTTCCGTGTTGAACGCGAATGCCGACAAGCGAAATCGCTAGCTCAACGACCGCAGGAACTCGATCGCGGTTGTCACGCCGAAGCCGGTGCCGCCCTGAGGGTGCAGGCCGTGGTCCTTGTCGAGCCACGCGGGGCCCGCGATATCGAGGTGCGCCCAGCGCGTCTTGCCGACGAACTCGCGCAGAAAGAGCGCCGCGGTGATCGCACCGCCGAAGCGCGAGCCGGTGTGCTTGAGATCCGCGATCTGGCTTTTGAGCTGATCGCGCAGGCCTTCATCGAACGGCATCGGCCAGAAGCCCTCGCCGCTCAGCTTCGCCGCCTTCTCGTACGCGCTGCGCAGACCCTCATCGGCCGTGAACATGCCCGCGCAGAAGCCACCGAGCGCGACCATGCACGCACCGGTGAGCGTTGCGTGATCGATCATGTAGTCGGGGTTGAGATCGCGCGCGTAGGCGAGCGCGTCCGCGAGCACCAGGCGCCCCTCGGCATCGGTGTTGATGATCTCGACGGTCTTGCCGTCGCGTGACGGATAGACATCGCCCGGCCGGTACGCGTTGCTGCCGGTCATGTTGTCGGTCGAGGCCACGACGCCGTGCACCTCGATCGGCAGCGCCAGCCTCGCAGCCGCGATCACGGTCGCGATCGTGGTCGCCGCGCCCGCCATGTCCATCTTCATCGTGAGCATGCCGTCGGCAGGCTTGAGGCACAGACCGCCCGAGTCGAACGTCAGGCCCTTGCCGACGAAGACCACTTTGCTGAGTGGCTTGACCTTTGGCGTGTACGTCATGTGGATGAAGCGCGGCTCTTCGTAGCTGCCGCGATTCACGGCCATCAAAAGCGGCATGCCGAGCTTCTCGATCGCCTTTTTGTCGAAGACTTTGCAGGCGATACCGAGCGCCTTGCACTCGGTCTCCGCGGCGCTCGCGAGCACCGTCGCGGTCAGATCGTTCGGCGGGCAGTTTACCCAATCGCGCGCGAGGTTCACCGCTTCACCGACGTACTGACCGTTCGCGAGCGCATCGCGTTCGGCCGGCGCGATCTTCTTGGCCGACACGATCACGAGCATCTTCTTGAGCTCGCGCTTCGGCTTGCGGTCGCCGGTGAAGTAGCGCGTGTAGCGGTAGGCACCGGTCGTGAGGCCTTCGCCGATGCAGCGCAGCGCGTCGACATCGGCGCTCGGCGCGATCAACGCGAGCGAGGTCTTGCTGCTGGCGTTGCGGCCCGCGAGCACGCCGAGCAAACGCTGCGTGCGCGCGCTGATCTCGGCTTCGCCAAGGCCGATCACGAGCACCCGCTTGGCCTTCACGCGACCGCGCGCCAGCATGCTGAAGGTCTTACCCTCGCCTGCTTTGAAGTCGTGATCCTTCAGCTGCGGCAAGAGCGCGCCGCCCATCGCCTTGTCGATCGCCTTGAGCGTCGGGTCGTCAGTGATGCGTTTGGCGCGAACACCTACAGCAAGCACATCTACGGCAGCAGCGGCGAACGACTCGGTCGAGAGCTGAATTTTCATGGACGCGTAGGCTGCCACGGTAACGGCGCAGCGCTCAAGCTCGTGACAATCCGCGGACGGCTTGACGATCGCCGGCGGCGCAGGCGCCCGCCGCGTGACCGCCGCTGCGCCGCCAGCGCACCACCGCTAAGCACGCGAGATCGCGTGGGAGCTCGCTGGCGCATGCGCTGCAACGGGTGGCTCCGCTGCGCAAACGCAGCAGAAAGAGAGCTCATCCATGTACTCCAATCTACTCCGCACCTTGTTCGCCGCCCTCGTTTTAGCCTGCGCGTTCGCTCATTCACCGGCGGCTCACGCAGACGACAGCGAAGCTGGCGCCGAGCAGCCCGTCGCACCTTCAGCAAACGGTTTCCTGAATCTCAACACCGCAAGCGAAGAGGAGCTGATGCGTTTGCCCGGCGTAGGACCTGCCAAAGCCAAGGCGATCCTCGAGCTGCGCACGCGCATGAGCGGCTTCAAGAAGGTCGATGACCTGCTGCGCGTGAAGGGCATCGGCCGCAAGACGTTTCGAAAGCTGATGCCGATGTTGCGTCTTCAAGGTGCGACCACGCTGGTCGCGAGCGCGGCAGCGCCCCGTCCGCCGCGCAGCGCTGACACGACCGCGAAGACCGACAAGCCCGAGAAGGCCAAGTAACGCGCGAGCGTCGCGGTCGTCGCCCGGGGCCGGAGCCACATGCTCCGCGCTCCGGGCGCGTGCTGTGAGCGCGAGCCACGTGGTGCGCTACGCGAGCGCGCGGAGCAGCTTGCGAATGCGATCGCGCTTGAGCTTGAGCGCGACGCGATTGGCGATCACGACCGACGAGATCTCGCAAATCGTCTCGTGCTCGACGAGCCCGTTTTGGCGCAGCGTCTCGCCGCTCTCGACCAGATCGACGATCACGTCGGCAAGCCCCAAGATCGGCGCGAGCTCGACCGAGCCTTGCACGTACACGATGTCGACCTGTTGACCGCGAGCGAGATAGTGGCGGCGCGCGAGCCCCGCGAACTTCGTCGCGACGCGCAGCGAAGCACCTGCGGAGGGAACAGCCGCCGGCGGCACTCCTTCGGCGGGCGCTTGGGACGCTGCGCGTTTCGAGCGCTTGCCCGAGACCGCCGGCAACGGTTTGCCCGCAACCACCAACCTGCATACGCCGATCCGCAGATCGAGCGGCGCGTAGAGGTCGTACTCGCGCTCCATCAGGATGTCGCGGCCGACGATCCCGAGGTCCGCACTGCCGTACTCGACGTACGTCGGCACGTCGTCGGGCTTGAGCAACAGGAACCGAATCCCTGAGGCGACGTCGTCGCGCACCAGCGTGCGATCGTCGGCGAGCAGGATCGCTGGATCGACGCCCGCTTGAGCGAAGCGCTTGGCGAGTGTCTTGAGCACGCGGCCCTTGGGAATGGCCACGACGAGCGGCGGCTCGAGCGCAGCGGAAGCCGGCGCGTGGGAGCTCGCAGCTTGCGACATGCCCTGCGCCGACCGCGTGCGGATTTTGTCGGCCTGTTTAGCCATCGCCCTTAACCCGTTCGATGGTGGCGCCGAGGCCCGAAAGCTTGCGCTCGATGTGCTCGTAGCCGCGGTCGAGATGATACACGCGCAGCACGCGCGTCTCCCCTTCCGCGAGCAGGCCCGCGATCACGAGCGACGCGCTCGCACGCAAGTCAGTCGCCATGACGGTTGCGCCCTGCAGCTTCGCGCGGCCATGCACCTTTGCCGACCGACCATCGACCTCGATGTTCGCGCCCATGCGGCACAACTCGCTGACGTGCATGAAACGATTCTCGAAGATCATCTCGGTGATCGTGCTGACGCCATCCGCCATGCACATCAGCACCATCAGCTGTGCTTGCATGTCGGTGGGAAAGCCGGGGTGCGGCGCGGTCGTGATGTCCGTGGGCACGAACGGCGGTTTGCCGACGACGCGCACGCCGCGGCCTTCGCGCTCGACCGTGATGCCGGCCTGACGCAGCTTGCGCATCACGGCAGCCAAGTGATCGGGCTCGACGTTGTCGACGAGCACGTTGCCGCCGGTCGCAGCCGCCGCGACCATGAACGTCCCGGCTTCGATGCGGTCCGCGATGATCGCGTGATCGACCGGATGCAGCATGTCGCGACCTTCGATCACGATCGTCTCGGTGCCTGCCCCTTCGACGCGTGCGCCCATCTTGTTGAGCACGAGCGCGAGCTCTTCGATCTCCGGCTCGCGCGCCGCGTTGGCGAGCGTCGTACGGCCGCGCGCGAGCGCTGCGGCGCACATTAAGTTCTCGGTGCCCGTCACCGTGTTCATGTCGAAGCGGAAATCGGCACCCTTGAGCCGGCCGCCGGGCACGAGCACGTCCACGTAGCCGTGATCGAGCGTGACCTTCGCGCCCATCGCCTCGAGGCCTTTGAGGTGCTGGTCGATCGGGCGCGCGCCGATCGCGCAACCACCCGGCAGCGACACGCGAGCCTTGCCGTAGCGCGCGACGAGCGGCCCGAGCACCAGCACCGACGCGCGCATCTGGCGCACCAGGTCGTAAGGCGCATCGGGAACGACCGTTCCCGTATTCGTAATCGTGACCAACGGTGGCGCGACGTGGACCGCAAGGCCCATGTGCCGCAAGAGCGCGGCCGTCGTTCCGATGTCGCGCAGGTCTGGGACGTTGCGAAAGGTGTGCTCACCATCGGCGAGCAACGCGGCGCAAAGAATCGGCAGCGCCGCGTTCTTCGAGCCGCTCACGCCGACCGTGCCTACGAGCGGCGTGCCGCCGACGATGCGGATACTGTCCATATAAAACGCGCCGGAAAGTCGGGCGTGTGTAGCCCAGCACGGCTAGTGCTTCAAGGGCGAGGCGCCCTTAGCTCCGCGGTTGCTCCATGTCAGACGTGCTACGCGAGCGCCATTCCGAGCACGAAAAGCGCAAAGCCGGCCACGATCACCGCGCCCCAGCGCAGCGCCTCACGGCGGACGAAGCGATCGTCGTCGTCGATCGCGCGCAGCGTGAACGCGAAAGCGCCCGCGATCCACGCCGCAAAGCCGAACAGCAGCACGAAGGTCCAGCCGAGCTTGGGATCGGGGTTCGCGTTGAGCAGCGCCAGGTGCTCACGCTCGAGCTGCTCTTTCGACTTGCCGGCGTCCATCGGCGGCGCGGGCAGACCCGCCATCAACGCCGCGATGTGCCGATTCGCAACGTTCAAGCGCGCCTCTTCGGGCTGGTAGAAGGAGCGCGTCGACAAGGTCGCCGAGCGGATCGCGCGATAGCCAGAAAGGGCTAGCTCGACGTCGCCGCGTTGCTCCGCGTACGCCGCAAGGTTCTCGAGCTCCATGAGCGCGTGCACGTGGAATGGCGAGAACGGCGCGTACCAGCGGGCGGCTCTTCGGTAGTGCACGATCGCGGCCTCGATGTCGCCGCTCCGCCGCCGCGTGTCGCCCACGTCCAGCTCGGCTTTCGACGAGGTGACGACGCGGATCGCAAACGCGCTCAGCACCAGCGCAAAGACGAGCGCGATCCGCAACACCTTACGCGCCAAGGCTGCGCTGCTCACAAGAAATCCCGTCGTCGAAAGATGAGCGCCGCGAAGATCAAGACCACCACCGAATACGCGCACGCGTAGAGCAGCGTGTTGGCCACGTATGTGACCGGACCGGCGCCTTCGGTCAGCTGCAGCTCGAGCGTATGGCGGCCGGGCACGAACACGTTGAAGTTCGGCCAAAAGCGCACGAGCTGGCTGAGGGCGTCGCGCACGAATTGCGGGATGGTCTGCGACTTCATCCCGATCATCGAGTCCGCGCTGCGCCCGGCGACCCACACGCCGACCGTCAACAACGCGGTCACGAACGGAGTCGAGAACGCGGAGAAGAACATCGCGACTGCGGTGAGCACTAAGACCTCGCTCAACGTGAGCACGAGCGACGCGAGCACCGGCACCAGAAGGACACCGGCTTGGCTGGCCACCCACGCGGCGAGCGCAAGCGTCGCGAGCGACCACGGCAAAGCCAACGCGGCTCGATCGCGCGCGCGCAGCGCAACGAGCGCGAGCACGATCGGCATACCGAACAGAACGCCCCCGACCCAGATTCCGTTCGCACCGGCCTGCAGCGCGGTGACGCAGATCTGCACGCTGCCTTGGATCGCGATGAACACCGCGATCGTGAGCACGATGCCGAAGTACTTGCCGAGCAGGAACTCATGCCGATGGATCGGCTTAGGCAAGATCACGTACAGCGTCTTGCGCTCGATTTCCTTGTAGAGCAGCGACGAGCCAAGGAACACCGACGCCAGCACCGAGAAGAGCGAGATCGAGGCGAGGCCGACGTCGAGCACGATGCGGCGCTGTTGATCGAGCGAGACCTCGGCGAGCACGAGCGTGAACAGCAACACGAACGTCGCGATCCCGAGGACGCCGTAAAGCACGCGGTCGCGCACCGCCTCTCGAAAGGTGTTGATCGCGACAGCCAGGATGCGTCCCATCGGCGGCGATTCTACCTGTGAGCGACGAGCACAGTCACGTTTCCTCGACCGCTGGCTGCGACTACGGCGATGTGGGCAGCACGAACAGCGGCTCGCCGATCGCGAAGCACGCGAGCACCTGGAGAAAGCATACGAACAGCGCTGCGGCGGCGATGGCTGCGACCCAGTGCGCAACGGCCCGTGCGCGCGCGCTGTGCGCGAGGTCGAAAGTAACGGCGGCGCGCCCAAGCCCGAGCCCCACGTGCGCACACGCCGCTCCGATCCCAAGCGTGTAGAGCGCGAGGTTCGCGGGCTGTCCGAGCTGCGTCCACAGCGTTGCGAACACGTCGCGTACGGTGCTGTGCGGTCCCGGCTCCCAATGGACGAGCGGCAGATGCGCAGCGATGAAGCCGAGCAAGATGACACCGAGCGCCATCTGCACGCGGCGGATCCCAGGTCCGTGCACGGCGTCGGCCGGATGCGGCCCGGAGGCGACGCGCAACGCGCCGAACACGAGATGGCCGAGCAACGTCAACGCGAGCAGCGCCTTGCCGATCGTCGGCAGAGCGAAATGGCGCGCACGATCGACCCACGCTTCGCGGCCCTCCAGCACGGGCCACTGTTGCCACAAATGCGCGAGCAGCCACGCCGCGAGCAGCACGCCGAAGAGCGACTGTAAGCGCGCCACGCGACCCACCGGGATCATCGACCGTTGCTCGCTCATGCGCGGGCAGGATGATCGCGGCGTGTGCGAAGGGTCAAGAACACCGTCAAGCGTACCGAGCCGGCGCACGCGGATCGGCCAGACCGTGCTCAGGAACGCTTCAAGCGCGCGAAGCTTCCGAGCAGCGTCAGTGACTCGGGCGAGCGCGAGATCTCGATGCGCGCGCCGATCTCGACCGGATGCACCCGACGCGGTCCGTCGATGAACAAGCGACCTTGACGGATGTGGCTCTCGATCACGAGCCGGCCCGCAGGCGAGATGAAGCCAGAAGCCAGCCTGCTCAAGCCTCCGAACGCGTACGGCTCGCGCACACGGAACTGCACGCGCTGCGACGCGATCGACTGCGGCCGGCCGCCCGCCGAGCCGATCGCGGCGGTCGATCCCGCGGCCGTCGCGATCCACACCCCGCTCGACTTGTGCACCGCGCGCTTGCCGCCGTGCACGAGCGCGTAGCGCGTCGTCGCAGCGGGCGATGCATGCGCGAACAATACGTCGTTGAGCACGCGCGAGTCGATCACGTCGCCATCCACCGCAACGCGCATGCGAGTGAGCGCGGTGCTCTTGAGCTTGCCGGACAGCGCATCGGCGAGCGCATCGCGCAACGTCTCGCGCCGGGCCGCGCAAAAGAAGCCCACGCTGTCGCCCGGCGCGCTGTTCACCGCCAGCACCGGACAGTTCGCGCCTACGCGCTGCGCCGCCCAGAGCAGCGTTCCGTCCCCGCCGACCGTGACCAACAGATCGACCTCCCGCTCGAACGCCGTGTCGCTGCGATAGCGAAACACCGCGGCCGCGCCGAGCTGCTCGAGGCAGTCACGCGCGACGCGGATCGTCTCTTGGTGCGCCTCGTCCGCCTCGAGCATCCGCGCGACCGAGGGATCTCTAGAACGCAACAGCGAGCGCATCCGCGCGTGGCGCCGTTCGCGAACGTAGATCTGGTACGCAGACTTTTTATAGATGACGAGGACGCGAGGTTTCTTGAGAGCTCGCTTGATGGCTGCCTTGAACGACGAGGATCGTTTGGCGCTTGCCCGCTTCACTTCGGGATCTTCTTCGCATCCTCGAGGAACGTGGCAAGGCCGATGTCCGTGAGCGGATGACGCAACAGCTGCAAGATCACCTTGTGCGGAATGGTCGCGACGTCCGCGCCCAGCTCGGCACAGCGCACCAAGTGCACGGGGTGACGGATGCTCGCCGCGAGCACCTGCGTCTTGAGACCGTAGTTGCGATAGATCGTGACGATCTGATCGATCAGCTCGAGACCATCGCCGCCCGCGTCGTCGATGCGACCGATGAACGGGCTGACGTACGTGCCGCCCGCCTTCGCGGTAAGCAGCGCTTGCGGCGCGCTGAAGCACAGCGTGACGTTGGTCTTGATGCCCAGCTGCTCGAAGATTTTCACCGCTTTGATGCCATCGGCGATCAGCGGAACCTTCACTACGACGTTCTTGTGGATCGCCGCGAGCTTCTTGCCCTCGGCGACGATGCCGTCGGTGTCGGTCGCGAGCACTTCCGCGCTGATCGGTCCATCGACGATCTCGCAGATATCGTTGATCACGGCCGCGAGCGTGCGGCCGGTCTTCGCGATAAGGCTGGGATTCGTGGTAACGCCATCGATGACACCCATCGACGCCGCTTCGCGAATCTCTCCGATATCTGCAGAATCGATGAAAATCTTCATGGAATTGCCTTCCTTTGAGACCCATCTACGGCGCGCCGGGTCAGATGGTCAAGGCAAACGATGAGTTTCGGAGGCGGCACGGCGTCGGTTCCAACCATGCGCATCGTTGTCGCCATGTTTCTCCTGTGTATGGCTGGGTGGCCCGCCGGCCACGCGCACGCGAGCCCCGCGGTTAACGCGAAGCCGGACGCCAAAGCAGGCGCCAAACCGGACGCACGCACCGATCGCCTGAGCGGTCTCACGCGCGACGATCTCGAGCGGCTCGAGCCCTCGCTGCTGCGCGGCCCCGTCTCCCTGATCGAGTTCGCCGATACCGAGACCGACGCGCTCCCGGGCGTGCACATCGCGGCGATCGTGCGCGCCCCGGCCGCAAAGGTGCTCGAGGTCGTGCGCAACCCGCAGGGCTATCCGAAGTTCCTGCCCACGCTCGATAAGGTCGCCGTGATCGGCAAGAGCGAGGTTTCGATCGTCTACGACTGGCGTTGGCAGATGGCCGTGTTGTCGTTCTCGGGTCGCAACACGATGACGATCTACGAGCCGAACGCCGCGCGCGCGAGCGACGGCTATCGCGTCACCATCGACAGCCAGAACGGCGACTTCGGCACAGGCCGGATCTCGATCCGCATCCTGCCGCGCGACGCAAAGACCAGCACGCTCGTGATCTCGATGCGCATGGATTTGCGCGAAGCGAACTATGTCGCGCGACAGCTCGCGGCGGCTGCGCGCAGCGTGAACCGTTCCGCCAACATCGCGCTCACCTATTCGATGCTGCTCGGCTTTCGCTCGGAAGCCGAGCGCCGCGCGGGCACCCCTGCGATCGCGGGCGAGCTCCACGGGCTCGTGCGCCCGGAGGTCGACGTGCGCGCCGTCTTGCCGCTGCTCTTGCGCGGCGACCTCGTGATGCTCGAGCTGTCGGCGAGCGCGCTCGAAAAAGTGTCCGTCGTCGGGATCGTCTATCAGCCCAACACGCTCGTGCGCAGCGTGATGCTCGACGCGGAGCGCTTTGGGTCCGCGCTCATGCCCGGTGCGTCGGCGAAGGTCGTGAGCACGCAAGGCGACACCACTACGTTCGACTGGGGGATCGATCTGCCGCTCGTCGGCGTGTCAGGACAGATGCGGATGCGCGATGCGCCGGTGGTCGAGATCGAAGCCGTGAAAGGCGCGCTCGAAGGCGGGCGCTGGCTGTTCGAGACCCGCGAGCTGCAGCGCGGCGTGACGTTGGTGACCGCTTGGGCGCGCTTCGATCTCGCCGATTCCGCGTGGCTCGTGCGAAGGCTCGCGGAGATCGATCCGAACCTCGGTCACGGCCTGACGGTCGCGAGTGAGGTCATGCTGGTGCGTGCGTTGCGCTCGCGCACGGTGAAGCGCGCAGAAGAGCTCGAGAAGCAGTCGCAAGCACAGCGCAACCTCAAGCGCGCGCAGAAATAGCAGCGTAAACAACTGCGAGGCTCGAACGTGCTTGGGCTACGCTGAGCGGCGTGGAGCGTAACGAACCGCTCGGCGTCGCCGAGCTCGCTGCCGTGTTTGCGATCGCGCTCGCCCTGGTTTGGAGCGTCTTCGGAGCCGCGCTCCGCTTTCCGTTTCTCGCCCTCGACGACATCGAACAGATCGCCCAGAACCCGCTGCTGCACGGCCAGGCGGAGAGCTGGATCGATTATGTGTTTACGCCGTCGGCGGGCTACATCGTGCCGGTCACGATCGCAGTCGAGCGCGTGTTGATGCTGTGGGGCGGCGGCGCACCGTCGACGTTCCACGGATTCGCGCTGTGCCTGCATGCGGTTTGCGTCACGCTGACGTTTGGGCTCGCCCGGCAGCTCGGTGCTTCGAAGGTTGCAGCTGGGCTCGCGACGCTCGCGCTGGCCGTGCATCCACTGGTCGTTCAACCGCTCGCGTGGGCGATCTGCATCAAGGACCTGTTGATGATCGCCTGCGTGCTCGCGGCGAGCTGGGCGTTCGCGTTTGGGCTGCGCAGCGGGCGAGCGACCGCGCGCACTTGGCTAGCGGTCGCGCTGTTCGCCGTGCTGGCGATGTTGAGCAAACCGAGCGCGGTCCTGCTCGGCGCGGCGTTCTTGGTGACCGAGCGCGCGCACGCTCGATCGGTTGTTGGGGACTCGCCGCACGGCGCGCGGTTCGTCAGCGCGCTGGTGCTGGGTCTGGGCGTGATGATCGGCCTTGCGAGTCGAATCGCACACGACGCATCCCACGGCGGCGCCGAGCCCTTTACCGGATCGCGCATCGCGCTGGTGCTGAGCACGCTCGGCAAACAAGTAAGCCACGTGGTCTGGCCGCATGCGTTGATGATTCAATACGCGCATCCAACTGGAGAGCTCGACGCCCACGCTGTGCTCGGCTCGATCTGCCTGCTCGTCGCGGTCGGGGCTCTGTTCCGCGCGTGGGCTCGACCGGTCTGGCTGCTGCCGCTCAGCGTCGCGATCGCGCTCTACGTTCCGACCAGCGGTGTGCTGCCGTTCGGGCGGGTGATCAGCGACAGCTATCTGTATGGGCCGCTCTGCATGCTCGCGGTGATGGTGGCGCTCGGCCTCGAGCTCAAGATGGGATCGCTGCGCTGGCAACGCGTGACGATCGCGCTGAGCATCGGGCTGACGCTTGCGCTCGGGCTCACCGCGCGCGCTCAGCTGCAGCAGTACAGCGGCGGGGACGCGCTCTGGGGCCCTGTGGTGCGCGATCAAGCCGACTCGTTCACCGCGCACCGCTACTACGCCAATGAGCTCTTGCTGCGCGGTGACCTGCCGCGCGCGGCCGAGGAATTCGTGCGCGCCATGGCCGCGCGCTACGAGACCGGTGAGCTCGTCGAGCTCGGCTCGCTGCTGGCGCATGTCGGTCGGCGCAAGGACGCCGAGTGCGTGTTGATCGAGGCCTCGCAGCACGGCGTGCATCGCCGTGAAGCCGTGATCAACTATGTGTTGATGCTCGCGCTGTTCCGGGACTACACGCCGCACTTTCCGCAAGCGGCCAAGTATTTCCTGCTCGAGGTGAGCCGCATGCGCGCTGCGGGCGAGCTGCCCTCGGCGGGCGCGTTCGACGCCGTGTTGAGCGCGCGCGCGGCCGCGCTGGCCGACGTGAAAGCGGAACAGCCGCGCTGGCCTCGTCGCACCTGCGCGGCGCTGGGCGGCGATCGCTAGCGGCTACTGACCTGCGTCGTCGTCGGTGCCCGAATCGTCGTCGGTGCTACCGCCGGTGCCACCGCTCGCATCGAGTCCGCCTGCGCCCGCGGCGGCATCATCGCCTGCGCCACCATCGCTACCCGCTTGCGATCCGCCTGCATCGGGAGCTTGAGCGAGCTTGCTGCGATCGAAATCGGCGACGAGCTCGCAGCCGCCGAGCGCGGAGCCGAGCGCAAGACAGAGCCAGAGCGTGGCGATCGAGGTGCGCATCAGAACCGCCCTCCGCCGGCCAGACCGACATGGCCGGGCGCGATCGCAGGCGCGAACGACCAGCTCGAGCGCGGTGCGGCGTGCGCGGTCGGGGGCGCGGCAGGTTCCGGCTCGTCATTCGCCACGTACAGCACGACCGCGGTGAGCGCGGCCATCGCGCCGACGCCGAACGAGACATCAGCGAACAGCGCGAGCCGCTCGCCGCGGTCCGCGCTCTCGGCCGTCGGGTTCGCGTCGTAGTCGCTGCGCTCTGCGAGCGCCATGAAGCCCAGCACGGTGCCGGTCACGAGGCCCGCTGCGCCGAGAATGCTGGTCGCCCAAATCGCTTCGGTCGGCGGATCGTTGACCGGCGGCGGAGGCGGCGGCGCTTCCACGACCGGCGGAGGCGGGGGCGGCGGAAGCGGCTGGAGCTCGGCGTGCAGCTCGTGGCGCACGCCGGCTTTCGCGGTGATCGGCTCGGTGATCGCGCTGTGACCCGCAAGGCCCAGCTCGAGCGTATGCGCGCCGCGCGTGAGCGACAGCTCGGCGGGCGTGACCTTGCCGGTGTCCTGGCCATCGATGCGCAGCGTCGCGCCCGCGGGTGCGCTCGAGATCAGGAGAGTGGCAGGCATCGCCGAGATCTGGGCCAGCTTGGCTTCGACATCGGCGCGCTCGGGAGCGTCCGGGCGGTCGGCCAAGTAGCGCGTGAAGGCTTCGTGCGCGTCTTCGAAGTTGCCGAGCCGCAGCTGGCACTCGCCGATGCTCACGAGCACGATCGGATTCGGCACCGCGGAGTACGCGTCTTGAAACGCGACGCGCGCGTCCGCGAACTTGCCCTCGGCGAAGAGCGCTTGGCCTCGCGTATACGCGGCGCGTGCGGCTTCGCGCTGCTCCGGCGTGGGCTCGGGCGCCGGCGGTGCGACCGGCGGTGCGACCGGCGGTGCGACCACTGCAGGCGCAGCGCTCGGAGTCGAGGGCCTCGGCGCGACCGGCGGCGCGGCGGCGGGAACCGGCGCAGCGCTCGGCTTACCCGGCGCTTGCGCGTGCGCGTGCGAGATCGCCAGGCTTGCGCCTGCGATCACGAACGAAATGCACGCGATGCTGGCAAGCAAAGCGGGCAATAAGCCTGGGACAAAAGAACGACGCATCGCGGTAACCCGACGCTCCGTGAAGGCCGGAAGGTAGGAAACCGACCGGAAGGCGTCAACGGCCCGCATCATCGTCGACGCTCGAGTCAGGCTCGCTCGAGCTCGGCTCGCCCGCGTCATCGTCCGTGGCAGCATCCGACAAGCTCGCGTCACCGAACGAGCCACCGCTGTCGGGAACTTCGTTCATGCCGCTGTCGTCCTGCGCGTCCTCGGGCGACCTGCATTTGCCGCGCTCGCTGCCGGCGGCAACGTCGCAGATCAAGCCATCTGCGCAGTCGCGCCGCACTTGGCAGGTGTCGCCCTCATCCTGGGAACAGCCCGCGCCAATCCCGATCAAGAGCAGAAGCGCGAGAGCACGAAGGGCGTTTGGATGGGCAAGCATGGCGTAGCGGGCGCGGAGCATACTCCGCTCGAGCCTGTGGTCTATGGGCAACGCGGCTTTTCGCTCCGGCTAGCTCCGGCGCTCCAACAAGCCAGCTCTCGCGCTTCAATCGGCTGCGATCGCGTACGCGCAGCGAAAACCGACGTCGGCTCGCGTCTCGGTCGCGGGCAGCATCGCTCGCTGCGTGGTGCGCAAGCGCTGTGGAGGCGATGCAAAGGAGCCGCCGCGAATCACGCGCTGACCCGAGCGACTCGCGCTCGTCGGGTTGATCGCAAGAGCGAGCTCAGCGCCGGCCGCATAGCCGTGCTGGTACGCGTCGCGGTCGTAGTCGTCCGCGGTCAGCTCCCAAACGTTGCCCGCCATATCGAGCATGCCGTGCGGGTTCGCTCCATCGGCGAAGGCCCCGACCGGCGCCGCGTACGCATAGCCATCGAGCGGCTTGTCACCTTCGGCCGGCGTCGGCCCGAAGCTCGCGAGCCGAGCGTTCCAAGCGTTGCCCCATGGAAAACGCCGCCTGCTGCCTGCGCGTGCGGCGCGCTCCCATTCGGCCTCGGTGGGCAATCGGCCACCGACGAACGCGCAATACGCCTCGGCTTCGGCCGCCGTAACCTGGACCACCGGCTGCGCGTCGAGGCCCAAGCGCGTGTCGTTCTCGGGCACGCGACCGGGCACGCACACGCCGCTGCGCGCGCAACGCCGGTACGCCGCATTGCTGACCTCCGTGCGGTCGATCGCGAACGCTGGCAGCTGCACGCGCCGAATCGGTTGCTCATCGCTGAAGCTGGCGGCGTCGCACAGCACGTCCGGCTGCGGGTAGCGCCTGCACAGCTCGAGCGCGAACGCGATGTCCGCATCGTCGCTGCCCATCACGAACGTGCCGGCCGCGATGCGCGCGATCGGCGCGCGCGTGCGCTGCAACGTGTCGAAACGCTCGGAGGACTTCGCTGCGCCGCGCGCACCCTTGGACGTGGCGTCCGCAGCAGCGCGGTGCGCCGGCAACAGCGCAAGGCCCAGCATCAGCGCGCACGTGCTCGCGGCGCAGACCAAAACCAACCTTATGTACGAGGCGCGCACGGCCGCTCTGTACCCTCGCTCGGCTGCGACTGGCAACCCGGCGCAGGACGAGCGCAACGCCCCGTGGCGGATGATCACCTCGATGAATGAAACGTGCGAGGCGCGCAGAGAAACCCCAACACACAGACCAACACGAGCAGCGCTAGGATCTGTGCGGTCGAGATCGCTCCGCCGAAATACACGCCGCGTACCGCATCGCCGCGCAACGGCTCGAGCGTGAGCCGGACGAGCGCATACAGGCCCAGATAGCTCGCGGCGCGCGCACCGGGTCGTGCGCGCACGTCGCGCGAACGAGCGAAGAAAAGCGCGAGCAGGAGCAACGCTGCGGCTTCGTAGAGCGGCCACGGATGGCGCGCGAAGCTCGCAAAGCCCGGGGCGTGCTCGTCGTAGTGAACCGCGAGCCAACCGTTCGAGGCGACGCCGTAACAACACCCTCCGAGCAGGCAGCCGATGCGACCTACCGCCTGCGCGAGCGCTACCCACGGCACGGCGAGATCGAGCAGCACAGCCGCGGACACGCCCAGCCCGCGCGAGCAGAGCGCGAGCGTGCCGGTGCCACCGAGCAGCGCACCGAGCACGGACAGCCCGAGCAGCGATGAGGGCGCGATCGCGAACGCCTGCAGCGAGCCCGCGCGCACCAGCTGCGCGAGCGCGTGCGTGAGGACGGCGCCGCCGAAGCCTCCGGCGATCGCGAGCCCGAGCGTGCTGATCACCGCGCCCAGCTCCATACCCGCGCGCCGCGCGGCGAGCAGCGTGCCGAGCCCACCGACCCAAAGCGCGCACGCGAGCATGACGCCGTAGCTCGCGATCGGAACCGCGACCTCACCGAGCCGCAGCGTCGCGATCACGGGATGCATGGTGTGCTCTCTCGAGGCGTGAGCCGTGATGACGTGTTTGGGCTAGCGGGGGCGTTCAGCGCGAGGGGCCCGGCGCGAGCGGAGGTGGCGGGAGCGCGGGCTCGGCCGCGCCTCCGTCCGCTGCTCCGGGCGTTCCGGGCGGCTGGCGAAAAGGTGTGCCGGCGCGCGATCGCCGGCGCGACGGATCGCTGGAGGGATCGTGCCCGGCGTCGTTTCCGGGTGGCTGCAACAAGTCGCGCAGCGCGCCCGATGGGGTGCCAAACGAATACACGCCATGCCGGGATTGAACGCCGCCGGTCGTGCACAGCGCGTTGCAAGTACCGCAGGTCAGCGCCGTGATCATCGCCGGTACGAGCGCGATCGCGCTCGTGATGACGCCCGCAAGCGCGAGCCCGCCCCCGCGGTTCTCCTGCTTATTGGCCGTAACCGCTTTGCCGCCGATCACGATGCCGGCGATGGCGAGCGCCGGCGCGCCGAACGAGAACAGCGCCCCGACCCACGGCACCGGCGTAAACAAGACGCCCAAGCCCATGCTGAAAAAAGCAGCGATAGCGAGCAAGAGAGCGCCGATAGCCACGGTGGCATCCTTGGTCGAGCGTTCTTTGGGGTCAAGCGCTATGCTGCCGCGCCATGCCGAAGCCGAAGCGGTCGATCGCCGCAATAGACCGCACGCGCTCAGCGCCAAAACGACCCTCACCGCACGGTCCGAGCAAAGGTCCGAGCAAAGGTCCGAGCAAGGGACCGCGCACGTGGTCTTCGCAACCGAGCCGGCCCGACAAGTCCGCGCGACGCGCTGCGCCCATGCCGACGCGCGACGCCGGCAAGCAGCAGCCCCAGTCGCGTGAGCAGTCGCGCGAGCCTGAAAAGCCTCGTCCGGCGAAGCGCGACCCGAAAGTCGCGCGCGACGCGCTCACGCACACGCCGCAGGTGATCGCCAAGCCGAACAAGCCCAAGAGCTTCGCGAGCCGCGCGGGGGAGCCCGTGCGCAGCGGGCGTTGCGCGATCCTCGGCCGTCCGAACGTCGGCAAGTCGACGCTGCTCAACGCGATGGTCGGTCAGAAGCTCGCGATCGCGACGCACAAGCCGCAGACCACGCGCACCGCATTGCTCGGCGTGTGCGTGCGCACGCAGCCGCCGCTGCAGATCGCCTTCGTCGATACGCCGGGCTTGCACCGTCCGGCGAGCGCGCTCGGTCGCGCGTTGGTCGAAAGCGCGCGCGGCGAGCTGCAGCACTGCGACGTCGTGCTGCTGGTCGTGACCGCGGGCAAGAACGCCGAGCTGTCCGAAACGATCGGCGAGAGCGAGCGCGAGCTGCTCACGACGCTCAAGCACGCCGGCGATAAAGCGCAGCCGGTCGTGCTCGCGCTGAACAAGGTCGATCAGATCAAGCAGAAGCACTTGCTCCTGCCGCTGATCGAAAAGCTGATGACCCTCTACCCGTTCTCGTGCGTCGTGCCGACCTCCGCGCTGCGCGGCATCAACGTCGAAGAGCTGATCGTCGAAGTCGGCACGCGGCTACCCGAAGGGCTCGTCTACGACAAGGACCTGCTCACCGATAAGCCCGAGAAGTTCTTCGCCGCCGAGCTGGTGCGCGAAGCCTTGATCCGCAACACGCGGCACGAAGTTCCGCACGCCGCCGCGGTGACGATCGACGCGTTCTCCGACGACGTGAAGGTGACGCGCATCTCGGCGACGATCGTGGTCGAGAAAGACGCGCACAAGGGCATCGTGATCGGCAAGTCCGGCTCCATGCTCAAGACCATCGGCACCGAGGCACGCCTCGAGATGGAAGCGATGTTCGGGCGCAAAGTGTTCCTCGAGCTCTGGGTCAAGGTCGTCGAGGACTGGACCGACAACGCGCGCCGCGTGCGCGAGATCCTCGATGCCGATACCGGCAGCGCACAGCAAAGCGATCTGACGCAAGCGCGCGCCGCCGCAGCCCACGCCATGTCACAGCTCGCCGCAAGCGACCTCGCTGCAGGCGATCTCGCTGCAAGTAAGCTCGCTGCAAGCAAATCGGAATCCTGAGAAGTTACCATGCGAAAAAAAGCCGGCGGAAAAGCCGCGCGTTCGAAGCCCGCACAAAGGCCCGTGCCCAAAGCTGCAACCCTGGCCGTCCGCGGCCACGCGAGCGCGGCCAGCGCAGGCAAGCGCAAGGGAACTGTAGAGGTTGCTCGCGACGCGCACGGCAAGCCCGTGAGCAGCGGCTCCAATCGCTCGCTCTCGCACCTGCCCACGCAACAGTTCGCGCCCAAGCGCGGCGGACGCGCGATCGTCGCGATCGTCGGGCGACCCAACGTCGGCAAGAGCGCGCTCTTCAATCGTTTGTCGCGCAGCAAGCTCGCGATCGTCCAGGACATGCCTGGCGTGACGCGCGATCGCTTGTACGCGGACGCGCTCGTCTACGGCCGGCCGTACGTGCTGGTCGATACGGGCGGCTTCGATCCCGAGAGCGATGACCCGATGACGCAGAGCATCGCGGTCCAAGTGCAGATCGCGCTCGAAGAGGCCGACGCTGTGATCTGCGTGCTCGACGGCACGCAACCGCCGATGCCAGCCGA
>JAYUYY010000757.1:0-3790 GCA_043752225.1 Sandaracinaceae bacterium
CTGCTAGGGTCCTCGGCATGCGGATCAGCAACAGCTTCTCAGAAGGTGAAATCCAGGTTTTGGAGTTCATCGTTCAGACCTTGCTCCGGGGCGGAACACCGACGATGGCCGTGCGCCACAAGGAGTTCGCTTCGCTCTGCCGCAAGGTCATGGCGATGAAGGGCAAAGTCCACGAGCACAAGCCGGCAGCCCGGCGTGTGGTCCCCGAGCAGTCCTCGGTGGGCACCGTGGCAGCGCCCCACGACGATACGGACGACGTCGAGTCGGTCGACTCAGCCGAGGGCAAAGACGACCTCGCGGCGGTCGGCTGAGTCTCTGCGAGCAGCCCGCGGGTGAGCTCGCACGCGCGTGATTCAAGCAAGCTCGCTTGAAGCGCGGCCGTGTTGGGTTGACACCCGCGAGTCGCTCGCGTAGCAGGCCACGCCATGCTCGTCTTGCGCGGCGGTCGAGTCATCGATCCCTCACGGGGCTTCGATGATTTGGCGGATGTCGTCATCGAGAACGGCCGCATCGCCCGGATCGGCTTCGGCGCGGGCGCCGGCATCGAGAGCCAGCCCGATCGCGTACGCGTGGTCGACGCGACCGGCATGTGGATCGTGCCCGGCTTCGTGGACCTTCACGTCCACTTTCGAGAGCCGGGCTACGAATACAAAGAGGACATCGCGAGCGGTCTGCGCGCGGCTGCGGCCGGCGGCTTCACGACCGTGTGCGTGATGCCCAATACCAAGCCGATCAACGACACCCGCGCCATCACCGAGATGATGCTGGCGCGTGCGGCCGTGGCCAAAGGACCGCGCCTGCATCCGATCGCGGCTGCGACCATGGGCTCTGAGGGTAAGCAGCTCACCGAGATGGCGGAGCTGCGCGAAGCCGGCGCGATCGGCGTGAGCGACGATGGCCGCTGCGTGATGAACGCGGCGGTGATGCGGCGCGCGCTCGAGTATGCGCGCACGTTCGATATGTTCTTCTCGCAGCACTGTGAGGATCACAACCTCACGGCCGGCGCGCAGATGCACGAAGGCGAGATCTCGACGCGGCTCGGTTTGACCGGCTGGCCGCGTGCCGCCGAGGACATCATCGTCGCGCGCGATCTGGTGCTCGCAGAGCTTACGGGCGCGCGCTACCACGTCGCGCACGTCTCGAGCATGGGCGCGGTGCGCCTCTTGCGCGAAGCCAAGAGCCGCGGGCTGCAAGTCAGCGCCGAAGTGACGCCGCATCATCTCGCGCTGACGCACGACGCGCTGATCGGCTACGAGACCGCGTGCAAGGTGAACCCGCCGCTGCGCGAGGCCGAGGACCGCGAAGCGCTGCGTGAAGCGCTAGCCGACGGGACGATCGACTGCATCGCCACCGATCACGCCCCGCACAGCGCGCTCGAGAAGGACTGCGAGTTCGAGGCCGCATCACCGGGCATGATCGGGCTCGAGCCCGCGCTCAGCGTGATGCTCGGCTTGGTGCGCGACAACGTGCTGAAGGCGAGCCGGCTCGTGGAGTCGCTCTCCACCTCGCCCGCGCGGATCGCGCACATCGAAGGCGGCTCGCTCAGAGAAGGCTGCGTCGCGGACCTTGCGCTGATCGATCCCGAGCTCCAATGGAAGCTCGAAGCGGCAGCGCTCGCCTCGCGCTCGAGCAATACTCCGTTCCTCGATCAGACGCTTCGCGGCCGGGTCGTCATGACCTTGGTCGGCGGCGAGATAGTGCACGCTCTATGAGTCAGCCCGCCCGTAAGCCCGCTCACCTCGTCCTCGCGGATGGAACCATTTTCTCTGGCAGCTCGATCGGGCGCGCTGGCGTCAGTGTCGGCGAAGCCGTGTTCACGACCGGCATGACCGGTTACCAAGAAGTGCTGACCGACCCGTCGTACTGCGGGCAGATCGTCGCGATGACGGCGACGCAGATGGGCAACACCGGGGTCAACGAAGAAGACCTCGAGTGCACGACCCCGTTCGTCGCGGGCTTCGTGGTGCACGCGCTCTCGCCGGTCTCGAGCAACTGGCGCTCGACCTCCTCGCTCGACGCGTACCTCGAGCGCACGGGCGTGGTCGCGATCGAAGGCGTCGACACGCGCGCGCTCACGCGGCACTTGCGCGATCACGGCGCGCAGATGGCGGCGGTCGGAACCGAGACGCCTGCGCAGCTGCTCGACCGCGCGAAGAGCGCGACGCCGATGACCGGGCTCGATCTCACGCCGCTGGTCACGAGCAAGAAGACGTACTCGTGGACCGAAGGCAGCGGCGTCTGGAGCACCGCGGCTGATGAACTTGAGAAGCGCGCAAAGCATCACGTGGTCGCGGTCGACTTCGGCGTGAAGCAAAATATCCTGCGCTGCTTGGTCGACGCGGGCTGCAGCGTGACCGTGGTGCCCGCGAGCACGAAGGCGGAGGAGATTCTGGCGCTCAAGCCGGACGGTATCTTCTTGTCGAACGGCCCCGGTGATCCGGCCGCTGTCACGACCGGGATCAAGACCGTGCGCGAGCTGGTCGGCAAGACGCCGATGTTCGGCATCTGCCTCGGCCACCAGATCCTGTCGCTGGCGCTCGGCGGCAGCACCTACAAGCTCAAGTTTGGTCACCGCGGGCTCAATCAGCCGGTGAAGGATCTCGCGACCGGTCGGGTCGAGATCACCACGCAAAACCACGGCTTCTGCGTCGACCTGCCCTCGCTCGCCGGCAAATGCGAAGTCACGCACATGCACTTGAACGACGGCAGCTGCGAAGGCATCCGGCACATGGAATCGGGGGCGTTCAGCGTCCAGTACCACCCGGAAGCGAGCGCGGGTCCGCACGACGCGCGTTATCTGTTCGAACGCTTCACCGACGTAATGGCCAAAAACAACTAGGCCGCGCGCGACCCGGGGGAGCTCCGGCGCAACAGCGCTGTTCACTGGCTTGGTTTCGGCGCTCAAGCGGCGCCGGCTTGGTTTCCACCGCTGTCGCGAGCTGCGCGCAGCGCCTTGGCGGTGTGACTCGTTTTGTGGCGGATCACCGTCTCGGGCGTGCCCTCGACCACGATGCGCCCGCCGCCCGCGCCGCCTTCGGGGCCGAGGTCGACGATCCAATCCGCCCACGCCATGACGTCGGGGTGATGCTCGATCACCACCACCGTATCGCCGCGCTCGACCAGCTTGTCGAAGACGCCGAGCAAGCGCGCGACGTCGTTGCGGTGCAAGCCGGTGGTCGGCTCATCCATCACGTAGAGCGTCGGGCCACCGCTCGCTGCCAATGAGAGCTCCGTCGCGAGCTTGAGGCGCTGTGCTTCGCCACCGCTGAGCGTGTTCGAAGGTTGGCCGAGCTCGAGATAGCCAAGGCCGAGCTCCGTGAGCAGCGAAAGCGGGCGCTGCACTTTCGGAAATGCGGAGAGCACGTCGGCGACCGCCGAGATCTGCATCTGCAGCAGCTGACCGATGCTCTTGCCGTGCAGCGTCACCGCGAGCGTGTCGGGTGAAAACCGCAAGCCGTCGCAGGTGTCGCAGCGCACCAGGGCGTCCGGCAGGAACGACATCTCGACCGTGGTAGCGCCCTGCCCTTCGCAGTCCGGGCAGCGACCCTTCGCGACGTTAAACGAGAAGCGCGAGGGATCGTAGCCGCGGCTGCGCGCTTCGAGCGTGTGCGCGTAGATCTTGCGGATCTCGTCCCAGACACCCACGTAGGTCGCGGGCACCGAGCGCGGCGTGCGGCCGATCGGGGTTTGATCGATCTCGGCTGCGCGCTTGAGCGACTTCACGCCGCGCACCTTTGCGTGGGCGCCCCCACTCTCTCCTTGGCGACCGAGCGCGGCGAGCACTGCGCGC
>JAYUYY010000758.1:0-3789 GCA_043752225.1 Sandaracinaceae bacterium
GTCCCTATCCCGCCGCTCTTGCCGAGCGATCTACTGAGCCGCGCGCGCGTCCGCGAAGTGGTCGAGATCGTCGCGGCTGGCACGCAGCCGCTGCAGAACAACCGCGTGCTCAAGCGCGTGCGCGAGCTCGGCGGCGAGGGTACCGCCAGTGCGTGGGCGCAAGACGCGATCGCACGCGGGCTCGCCGCGCTCGAAGCGCACGCCGCGCTGAACGCCGGAATGTTCTGCGTGGGCGACGCCCCGACGCTCGCGGACGTGTTCCTAGTACCGCAGGTCTACAACGCGAACCGCTTCGGCGTAGACGTCGCCGCCTTTCCGAAGATCGTAGAGCTCGCGACGCGTGCCAGCGCGCTCCCCGCCTTTGTCGCTGCGCATCCGGATCGCCAGCCCGATACTCCCAATCGCACCACGCCGGCTCCCAACCCAGCGAAGGCGTGACCATGGGCGAGCTCGGTAAGCTTGGCATCACGAAGCTGCTGGGGCTGCACTACTACGTGCGCGATCTCGAGCGCAGCCGGCGCTTCTATCTCGATCGCATGGACTTCGCGGAAATCGGTTGCAGCTCGGCGCAGCTTGAGCACGCGGGCAAGCAACGCTCGCGCGTGTTCGCGGCCGGCGACATCGCGATCACCTGCTCAGAGCCGATCGGCGAAGGCGGTCGCGCGTACCGCTACTTGCGCAAGCATCCCGATGGCGTCGGCACCGTCGCGTTCGAGGTGCAAGACATCCGCCGCACGTTCGACGTGCTCGAGCGCTCGGGCGGGACGCCAATTCAAGACGTGCTCACCTACCGCGACGACTTCGGCACGCTTGAGACCTTCTCGATCACGACGCCGTTCGGCGGCACGACGTTTCGTTTCATGCAGCGCGACGCTGCGTCGCCCGCGCGAGCGCTCTTCCCCGGCATGGAGGTCTACGACACGCCACAAGGCGGCAACAACGCGCTCGGGCTCACGCACATCGATCACATCACCTCGAACTTCGAGACGATGGCGCCGACGCTCTTGTGGCTCGAGCACGTGATGGGCTTTGTGCCGCTGTGGGAGGTCGCGTTCCACACGCGTGATGTCGACAAGGCGGAAGGCCGAGATCGAAAGCCCGACGATCACGGCTCGGGTTTGCGCTCGAAGGTGATGTGGGACCCGGGCAGCGGCATCAAGCTCGCGAACAACGAGCCGGTGCGCCCGATGTTCAAAGCCTCGCAGATCAACGTCTTCCACGAAGAGCAACGCGGCGATGGCATTCAGCACGCTGCGCTCGCGACGCGCGACATCTTGTCGGCCGTCGCGGGTCTACGGCAGCGCGGCGTTCAGATCATGCCGACGCCCCACACCTACTATGAGATGTTGCCGGAGCGCCTAGCGAAGCTCGGCATCACGCTCCAGGAATCGATCACCGACCTCGAGCGCCTTGAGATCCTGGTCGACGGCGCCGGACCTCAGAAGTACCTGTTGCAGATCTTCCTGAAAGACTCCGCGGGTCTCTACGGCTCGCCTGAGGCCGGCCCATTTTTCTTCGAGCTCATCGAGCGCAAAGGCGACGAAGGCTTCGGCGCCGGCAACTTCCGCGCGCTATTCGAAAGCATCGAGCGCGCGCAAACGCGCAAGGGTGAAGGCTAATGCTCGATCGCATCGCAGCCGGCGAGCTTCCCGGCAAGCACCATATCGCGCTCAAGAGCGCAGCCGGCGCGTTGCGCTTCGAGCATTGTTTGACGCGTGACGGCTTCGAGGGCGCGTACTCGATCCTTTATCACGAGCGCCGCCCGCACGCGTTCCTCTTCGATCGCTCCGAGCCGCTCGAAGCGCGCAACGCAAGCGAGTCGTTCGCGTTGCGTCGCCGCCACTTTCGATCACGCGGCACCGCAGTCGCAACACCTCTGCTCTTCAGCCCGAGGCTCGCATTGTCGGTGATGTCGCGCGCCAGCGATGACGCGCGCTACCGCATCAACGCCGACGCCGACGAGCTCTACTTCATCCGCACCGGCAGCGGCTCGATCCGCAGCGCGTTCGGTGAGCTCGCGTTCGACACGCACGACTATGTGTGCGTGCCCAAAGGCGTGCTGCATCGGTTCACGATCGGGGCGCCGGTCGAAGCGCTGCGCATCGAGTGCCGCGACCTGCACATCCCAAAGCAATTTCGCAACGCGCTCGGACAGCTGCGCATGGACGCGCCGTACTGCCACCGCGACTTCCGCAGGCCAACCTTTCAAGGTCCGCGCGATGAGAACATTCGCGAGATCGCGATTCAGCACCGCGGTGCGCTGCACGTGTTCTCGATCGATCACAGCCCGCTCGATGCGCTCGGCTGGGACGGCACCGTTTATCCGTGGGCGTTTCCGATCCTCGCGTTCCAACCGCGCGTAGGGGCCGTGCACATCCCGCCGACGTGGCACGGCACGTTCGCGGCCGACGGAGCGTTGATCTGCAGCTTCGTGCCGCGTCCGCTCGACTTTCATCCCGAAGCGGTGCCCTGCCCGTATCCGCACTCCTCGGTCGATGTCGACGAGGTCATCTACTATGTGAGCGGTGCGTTCGGCTCGCGCACCGGCGTCGAGCCCGGCAGCCTCACGCTGCATCCCGCTGGCGTCCCGCACGGCCCGCAACCCGGTCGCTACGAAGCAAGCCTGGGCCAAACACACGCCGACGAGCTCGCGGTCATGCTCGATTGCTACGACACCTTGCATGTTTCGACCGCAGCCACGGCGCTCGAGGATGCAGCGTACGATCGCAGCTTTAGCGGCTAGTTAACGCGAAGTTAGATCGCTCTGCTCGCGACGCGATGATCGCGGTACATCGCGAGCACGTGATCCCAGGTCCGCCGACCGCGCAGCTGAGCTTCGAAGCTCTGCAACGCGACCGGGATGTCCGGCCACTTCACGCGATGCTGCGGCGGGCGACAGACCGGCGCGAGCAATGCAGCCACGGTGATGTCCGAACGGCTCGGCGCTTCGCCTCCAAGATAGCGCTGCTTTTCGAGCACGGCGTCGAGCTCGTCCATCGTCTTCACAAAACGATCTTTGGCTTCTGCAACCGCGTTCGGATCGGCGGTCTTATACATTCGCTTCACGACCGCAGCGACGACGGGATACGCGAGCGCATAGAACCCGCGTGCCCAGCTCGGCCCGCCATCTGCCCACAACGCGGTGACCGCGCGCCGATCCTGCAGCATCTCCGAATACAAAATGCGCTGCACGCCGAGCCCGAAAGCTTGGTCGACCTGTTGCTCGAGCTCTTGCGCGAGTGTCACGGCTTCGGGCGTCTTCGGCTTGAGCTTGCTGCCGCCGAGAGTGCTCCCGATGTAGTCGAGGATCGCGCTCGAGCCCTGCACGCAATGGCCATCGTGCTCGAGCACCGGCACGTGCGCCTTGCGCGCGATGCGCCGGGTCACGAGCTGATGCGGCCCAGGCAACAGCACCTTCTCTTCGTATGCGATGCCCTCGTAGTCGAGCGCCCAGCGCGCCTTCTCGGAGAAGTGCGAGATACTGAACGTGTATAGACGCAGCATGTTGATCAGCTTGTAAGGCAAACAGAGACCGCGCTTAAAAAGAAAACGCCGCCGAGCGCGAAGCTCTGCGACGTCTCTCTACTCAGCGCCGTGGTCTCAAGCCAAAGCGCTCGTCAGCGCGATCAAGCGCGCCGACGTGATCGGCTCACCAATCACCACCGCGATCACCGCCGCGGCCACCACGGCCACCGCGCTCGCCGCCACGGCCGCCGCGACCACCGCCGCCACCGCCGCTGCCACCGCCGCCGCCGCCGCCGCTAGTTTTTGGATTTTCAGGATTCGGTT
>JAYUYY010000759.1:0-3789 GCA_043752225.1 Sandaracinaceae bacterium
GGGTCGAGCGCGTCGCGCAGCGCATCGCCGAGCACGTTGAGCGCGTAGATCACGAAGAACATCGCGAGTACGACGCCCGCGAGCGGCCACCAGATCGACTGCACGAGCTCGCCCGCGGCATCCGAGATCATCGTGCCCCAGCTCGCGCCGTCCTGAATGCCGACGCCCAGGTACGTGAGGATGACCTCGCTCTTGATCGCGCCGAGCACCTCGAGCGAACCCGTGATGATCGCGACGTGGATCACGTTCGGCAGGATGTGCCGCATGATCAGCCGCGCGTCGCTGGCGCCGAGCAGCTTGGAGGACAGCACGTACTCGCGGCTGCGGTGCTTGATCAGCTCGGCGCGCACCAGGCGACACAGCCCGACCCAGCCGACGCTGCCCATCGCGACGCAGATCGCGAGCATGCCCTTGCCGAGCACGAACGAGATCGCGAGCACGATCAAGATGTAGGGGAGGGAAGAGATCACGGAAAAGAACCAGACGATGATCGCGTCGATGACGCCGCCGTAGTAGCCGGCGATCGCGCCGAGCGTGACGCCCACCGGCACGGAGATCAGCGGCACGATCGCGCCGATCAGCATCGCGGTCTTGGTGCCCGCGAGGATCTTGTAGAGCACCGAGCGGCCGAAGATGTCGGTGCCGACCAGCAGCGCGAGGCTCGAGGTGCTCGGCGGCTGATAGGCGGCCCCGACGCGCTCCTGGTAGTCGGGCAAGAAGCCGAGCACGCCGGCGATCGCGATCAGCGAGTAGATGACCAGCACGCCGATCGAGAACACCACCACGCGCCGTGCGAGCAGCTGGCGTAGGCCGCGCTGCAAGGGGCTGAGGCGCTCGGGAGGTGGCATCGAGGTTTGGGTCATGGTGCGTGAGGTCCGAGCGAGCTCAGCGAAGCGAGATGCGCGGATCGACCCACGCGTAGACGAGGTCGGTGATCAACACCATGATCGAGTAGGCGATCGCGATCACCATGGTGAGGCCCTTGAGCACCGGAAAGTCGCCGTTGTTGATCGCGTTGATCATCAAGTCGCCGACGCCCGGTAGGCTGAAATAGCGCTCCATCAGGAACGCGCCCATCACCAAGAACGGCACCGCGACCATTGTGTACGTGACGATCGGGATCATCGCGTTCTTGAGCACGTGACGGAACAGCACGGCGGGCTCGCTCAAACCCTTGGCGCGCGCGGTGCGCACGTAGTCGGACTGCGTCTCGTCCAAGAACATCGTGCGGTACATGCGGACCTCTTCGCCCGCGGTGACCACCAGCATGATGATCCAGGGCAGCGCCACGTATTTGATGCCCGCAAGGCCGGCTTCGTAGCCGTTGATCGGGAAGAGCCCGAGCCGGTACGCGAAGAAGTACTGAAAGCCGATGATGTACACGAGGTACGAGATGCTCATCGTCATGATCAGGATCGCGGTCGCAAACCGATCGATGAAGCTTCCGCGGTAATACGCGACCAGCATGCCGAGGCTGATGTTGATGACCAAGCCGACGAGGAACGGCGGCACGGTCAGCCACAGCGAGACCGCGGCGCCCTGCTTGAACATGTCGCTCAGGCGTTCGCCGCTGTTGAACGACACCCCATAATCGAAGGTCAGGATCTGACCAAAAAAGGCTAGGAGTTGCATCAACACGGGCTTGTCGAGGCCCCACTTGGCGCGCAGCTCGGCGATCGACTGCGGCGTCGCGTGATTGCCGAGCGCGACGCGCACCGGATCTTCGCCCACCGTATTGAAGAGCGCGAACACGAGCAGCGCGACCCCGATCAAGACCGGGATCGTGTAGAGCACCCGGCGTACGACGTAGCCGAGCACTAGCGCGCTCCCGCTTTGCCTTTAGCTGCGGTGTCGAGGTCGAAGTACTTGAACGGCTGGTCGAGCATGATGTTGCGCTTGAAGTTCTTGACCCACTTCTGACGCAGCCCGACCGCGACCGACGAGAACGAAAAGTAGATCGGCACGTCGCGCCGGATCATCTCGTGCATCTGAGCGAACAGCGCGAAGCGTTCCGGGCCGTTCGGCATGAAGCGCGCTTGCTCGAAGAGCTTGTCGTACTCGGGGTTTGCGTAACCCGACGCGTTCGGGCCGGGCACTTTGTTCGGGCCGTAGAGCAGCTGGTAGAAGTTCTCGGCGTCGGGGTAGTCGGCCTGCCAGCCGCTCCCTGCGATCTGAAAGTTCCCCGAGTCAATACGCTGCAAGTACGCGGAGAAGGTCTGATAGCTAGCCTTGAGGTTGATGCCGACCTTCGCCAGCTCGGCGCGATTCCACTCGTAGTCTTGGCGCGTCTTGGTGGTCGACGCGCGGTACTCGATCACCAGCTCGGGCAAACCCTTGCCGCCGGGGAAGCCCGCCTCGACGAGCTTCTGCTTGGCGAGCTCGAGGTTGCGCTCGTACCACTGCACCTTCAGGTCCACTTCGCTGCCCGCGATGCCATGCGGCACGATCGTCTTGAGCGCGACGCCGCGCCCGTTGAGCATCTTCTCGATGTAGCCGGGTGTGTCGAGCGCGTACGCGATCGCTTGGCGCAGCGCGCGGCTCTTGCCCACGACCGGGTCGTTCATGTTGAACGCCCAGTACTCGGTCGAGAGCATCGGCTCCGAGTAGATGTCGAGCTTGCTCGCGTACTCGGGCTGCAAGTGAAATCCGGTCGCGTCCTTGAACGCCATCTTCACGAAGTTGTCGCGGTCCATCGCGATCCAGTCGATGCCGCCGCTCAAGAACTTCAGCATCGCCGGTTGCGGCTCTTCGATCAGCGGCAGGTGCACTTCATCGATCAGCGGGATTTTCTTGCCGGCGTTGGCGAGCAAGCCCTTTTCCGCATCGCCCTGCGCGCCTTCGGTCGGGTAGACGCCGTGGTAGCTCGGGTTGCGCTCCAAGATCGTCACGCCGCGCCGCTGCAAGTCCTTCATGCGGAACGGACCGGTGCCGACCGGATGGCGCTCGAAGTCGTCCTTGTAATGCTCAACCGCTTCGCGCGGCACGATCGAGGTCTGCGTCGCCGCGAGCGGCAAGAGCGCCATCGGGTTTTGCTTGGTGAGCGTGATCGAGAAGTGCGTGGCGTCGATCTTCTTGAGGCCCGCGATCTCGAGCTTGTTGAGATCGCTGCCCGACTTGGTCTGCTCGCGAAACTCATCCATGCCCGCGACGACGCCTTGCATCAACGGATAGCTCTGCACGTTGAGCTGCGCGCTCGCGAAGCGCTTGAGCGAATAGATCACGTCATCGACGGTGAGCGCGCGACCTTTGCCGCCTTTGAAGCACGGGTCATCGATGAACTTCACATCGGAGCGCAGCTCGAAGCTGTACGTGAGGCCGTCGGCGCTCAGCTCGGGGAGCTTGGTCAGCAGGTTCGGGGTGAGCTGATAAGGTCGCTTCAAGTAGTGGTACTCGAGCAGCGTGTCGTAGACGTTCATCACCAGCTCGGCCGATGCGGCATCGAACTGCTTCACCGGGTCGAGGCTCTTGTGCGCGCTCGTCCGCAGGTGCTGGAAGATCTTCTTGGACGCTTGATTGCCGCCCTCCGCATTGCCTTTGCCTTTGTCGCCGCACGCCGTGATCGAGCCTGCGAGCAACAACAACGCAAAGACCGAGACGAAAATCCGTGACCTCATGCAGTGGGCTCCCTTTCGAGCGGGGGTAGCTCGCCGGCGACTGCCAGATGGCACGCGACGAGCGTCTTGCTTGCAGCCGCGGATCGCGCGGCGCTCCCGAGTGGCAATAGCGCGGGCGGTTGCTCTCGACAGATCTGCTTTGCATACGGGCAACGCGGATGGAAGTGACAACCGC
>JAYUYY010000760.1:0-3782 GCA_043752225.1 Sandaracinaceae bacterium
AGTCGCTGCCAAGACAGACGCCGGCACCAACCGCGTCGCGAAGGTGGATGTCGAGACGACCAACATTGGCCGTATCGTCGACATCGTGTGCGAGAGCGAGCCAGTGTTCACCGTCTTCCGCTTGGCCGACCCGGTGCGTTTGGTGATCGACATCGCGCGCGGTGATGTGTCGAAGCTCGATGGACCCATCGAGATCAGCGACGGCGTCATCGGTGACATCGGCACCGCGCAGTTCGCTGATGATCGGCACGCGCTTGGCCGGCTAATCATCGGGCTCGAAAAGGCGTTCGACTACGAAGTGAAGCAGCAGGGCAAGCACATTCGCGTCACCGTGCGGGGACAAGGTCCAGCGCCGGTCACGCTCGGGCATAGCGTGGGGATTACCAAGGCCGGCCGCGCCGAAGCCGCCAGCCGGGCTACGCCCGTGACGAAGACCGAGCCGGCGAAGCCAGCGCCGGCGCGCCCGGACGCAGCGCTCGCAGAGGCCGCTCGCATCGAAGCAGCCCGCATCGAAGCAGCCCGCATCGAGTCGACGCGCTTGGTCGCTGCAAAAACCGACGCCGATCGCCTCGCCGCGGCCAAGCTCGAGGCCGACAAGCTCGCTGCGGCAAAGCTGCAAGCCGACAAGCTGGCGGCGGCAAAGCTCCAAGCCGACAAGCTCGCTGCTGAAAAAATGGCCGCTGAGAAGCTCGCGGCCGACAAGCTGGCTGCCGACAAAGTGAAGGCCGCGCAACAGGCTACGCTCACGACCGCGAAGCAACCAACGCCGGCGAAGACGACCGTCGCGCTGTCCAGCAGCGGCCCGGAGCTCTCAGCGGCGCGCGCACCAGCGCCAAGCAAAGAGCTGAACGTTCACGAGCAAGCCTCGCACGTCGTGGTGGACAAGCTGCTCGAGAAGGTCAGCGTGCACAAGCGCAAGACCGGCACCGATGTGATCATCAAGATCAAAGGCGGCAAGCCAGCCTACGAAGTGCTCGAGCTCGAAGACCCACCGCGCGTAGTGTTCGACTTCATCGGCGTCGCCACGCGCCTGCCCAAGAGCTCCGCGTGGAGCTTGGGTGAAGTGGGCAAGCTGCGTCTGGGCATCCACGAAGACAAAGTGCGTTTGGTGCTCGATGGCACCACCGGCGTGCCAAAATACGAGATTGTGGTCGACCACAACGGCGTGCGCATCTCGACCGAGCTGATGCCGTCGAAGGCGGCGCCCGCACCTGTCCTGGTCTCCGAAAACAAGCCCCCCGTGCTCGCACCAGCGCCTGTGCCCACAGCGCTTCCCGTGGCCCCCGCGCCTGCACGCGTCGCGGTCGTCCCAGTCGCGCCGGCGCCGCTGCAAGCGCCGCTGATCCGCACCGCGCTCATCAACCAACTCGACTTCAAGAAGACAGGCGACATCGCTCGCTTGTCCTTCGCGTTGCCCGAAGCCGCCGAGTTCGATCTCGATCGTTCGATCGAGCGTGCGCCCACGCTCAGCGTGCAAAACGCCGAGCTGAGCAAGACGCTCGAAAAAGCCAGCGACGTGTCGAGCCTCGGCACCGCCGTCACGCGCCTCACCTCGTTCAACGACCGCCAAGGCCGCGGCCTGCGCATCATCGCCAACCTCAATGACACCATCGCGCACCGCGTGTTCCGCGAAAACGGCCAGCTGATTTGGGAGTTCACCGCGATGGCCAAGCCGCCGGCCGCGATCGCCGTGCAAAAACCGGTCGAGGTGAGCATGAAGCCTGTGCCGGAAGTGGCCGGCTTCAGCGCCGAAGCAGCGCAGATGATGCGCTCCACCACCACCGCACAAAGCAACAGCCGGCGCATCAACATCGATGTGCGCGGCGCCGATCTCCTCAACGTGCTGCGCCTCATCTCCGACGTGTCCGGCGAGAACATCGTCGCCGGCGACGACGTCACCGGTAAGATCACGCTGCGCCTGCGCAACGTGCCGTGGGAGCAAGCCCTCGACGCCGCGCTGCGCACCAAAGGCTATGGCCGCGTGCGCTCGGGCAGCATCATCCGCGTGGCCCCGCTCGACAAGCTGCAAAAAGAGAAGGAAGCCGAGCTCGCGCGCATGAAGGCCGACGAGCAGATCCAACCCACCTTCGTGCGTTTGATCCCAATCAATTATGCGCAGGCCAAAGACATCAACGAACAAGTGAAGCAGCTCCTCACCAAAGATCGCGGCAAGTCTACGGTCGACGAGCGCACCAACACCATCGTCGCCGAGGACTTGCTCGAAGTGCTCAACAAGATCGAAGGCCTGGCGCGCCGCCTCGACACGCAGACGCCGCAAGTGCTGATCGAGTCACGCATCGTCGAGGCCAATACGCAGCACGTGCGCGACATTGGTATCCAATGGGGCGGCTCCGGCTTGTTCTCGCCCGCCACTGGCAACGCAACTGGCCTCGCCTTCCCCAATTTGCTGGGCTTCGGCGGCGGCGCCGACAGCGCCGGCACCAACAACACTGGCACCTCTGATCCTGGTCGCTTCGCCGTCAACCTCCCCGCGCCCGTGGCGCAGGGCTCCGGTGGCGCGGTCGGCTTGATCTTCGGTAACGCGTCCAACACCGGTCTGTTGTCGCTGCGCTTGAGCGCGCTCGAGAACAACGGCTCGGTGCGCATCGTCTCGGCGCCCAAGGTGACCACGCTCGACAACGTGCGCGCGCGCATCTCGCAAGGCGTTTCGATTCCGATCTCGGTGACCAGCGCCGCCGGCGTCAACACGCGCTTCGTCGACGCCTTCTTGGAGCTGGAAGTGAAGCCCCACGTCACGCAAGACGGCTCGATCATGATGGAGATCAAAGCGTCGAAGAACGAGCCGAACTTCGCGCGTACTGGCGCGGCCGGCGATCCGACGATCGAAACCAAGGTCGCCGAGACGCAAGTGCTCGTCAAAGACGGCGACACCACGGTCATTGGCGGTATCTACACGCGCAACAGCTCGACCACGTTCAATGAGGTACCGTTCCTCTCGAAGATCCCGGTGCTCGGTTGGTTATTCAAGCGCAAACGCGAAGAAGACTCGCGCGCTGAGCTGCTGGTGTTCATCACGCCACGCATCGTCAATCGGCAACAATCATCCGTCGCAGGCGGCGGGTTCTGATGCACGTGCTGCTCACAGGGCTGAGCGGCAGCGGCAAGTCGACGATCGCAAAGATCGTTGGCGGCAAGCTCGCGCGCCCAGTGATCGATCTCGACGCAGAGATCGAAAAACGCACTGGCAAATCCATCGCCGACATCTTTAGCGGTAGTGGCGAAGCTGCGTTCCGTGAGCTCGAGCTCGAGGTGCTGCGCACCTTGAAGGGCGCAGCGCCGAGCGTGGTTGCGCTCGGCGGCGGAGCGACGTGCAATGAGCGCGGTCACGCAGCTGCGCGTGAAGTGGGAACGCTCGTGTGGCTCAACGTGCCGCCTGCCGTCGCTGCGGAGCGGGTGGGTGATGATGGCTCGCGGCCGCTATTGTCAGAGGTCGCGGGTCGCAAACGAACCCTGGAGACGATGTTGCGCACGCGCTGCGAATATTACGCGCGCGCGGAGATCGTGGTGGACGCATCGGGCGCAGCAGAAGCCATCGCTGATGCAGTGATCGCGGCTGTGAGCGTGCCTGCGTTCGTCCACGTCGTCTATTCGCATCGCGGGTCATATCCTGTCCGCATTCGCGAAGGTGGCGTCGAAGATTTGGCGCGCGAGGTGAGCGCGCTCGCCGCTGGAGCGCGTCCGGTGTTCATTTGCGATCGTTCAGTGCTGCCGCGCGTCGAGGCGATTGCGGCACATATGAAAATCGCGAACGTCATCGCCGT
>JAYUYY010000761.1:0-3778 GCA_043752225.1 Sandaracinaceae bacterium
CTCGGCCGTGCATCGATCTGTCATTGCCGGATGTGTCAGAAGGCTTTCGGGAACGCGTTCGCGCCGCTCGTGACAGCGCGCGGCTTGCGCTGGCTGCTCGCCGAGCCGAAGCGCTTTCGCAGCTCGAACAAGGTTACGCGCGGCTTCTGCGCCGAGTGCGGGACGCCGCTGACGTACGAGCCGGACGGCTACGATCCCGAGATCGCGATCGCGACGCTCGACGATCCGCGCGTGGTCGCGCCGGTGATCCAAGTCGGCTTGGAGAGTCGCCTGTCGTGGTGCGACGTGCTGCCGTCATTGCCGACGCGCAGCGCGGACGAAGCCGCGAAGGTCGCTGCGTTCTTCGACACGATCGTCTCGCACCAACATCCCGATCACCCCGACGACAGGTAGCGCGCAGGACAGCGCGTTCGATCAGCCGCGACGCGGGCTCTTGGCTCGTTCCCCCAGCTGTTCGAGCGCTTCGCGCGCCAGCGCGCGGGCGAGCTTCCACCTCGAGTCGTTGCGCAGCGCGTGCTCGGTGAAGGCAAGGCCGCTGTCGTCGGACACGAGCTCGTCGAACAGCTCTTCGATGCGCGCGATCAGAAAGCTCACCTCGGCCGGCAACACGTTTTCTTGGACGAGCTGTACGTCGAGCAGCTCAACCTTCGTGCCTTGCCGGATCTCGGATGCGATCCGCATGAGCGACGGCAAGAGCCGTATTTGCTCCGCGGGCTCCGCTGCGACGGCGGCCAGCGCGTCGACCAAGCTCGCGTAGCGATCTTCGTTCGAAGCCAGCACGCGCCAAGTCTAGCGGTCCCCGGTACTCGATGCACCGCGCGCTCAATCCTTCTTTGCGCCGCTGCGTTGCAGCGCGTGCTCGTAGCGCATCAGCACCGGTTGCGCGCTGATGCCGTGCGCCAACACGCTCAACGCGATGATTGAGATGATCAAGCCGCAGGCATCGCGCGCAGCCTCGCCCGACACGCCGTGATTGAGCGCGTAGCACAAGTAGTAGAGGGAGCCGATCCCGCGGATCCCGAACCAGCCCATCAGCCAGCGTTGCGTGCTCGTGGTCGGTGTACCGAGCAGGATCGCGTGCGCTGCCAGCGGACGCAGCACGAACATCAGCATGAGCGCGATCGGGATCGCGCGTGCGTCCCAGTGTATGGCGAGGCTTGCGCCCACGATCACGACCAGCATGACCTCGAGTAAGCGTTCGATCGTGTCGCTGAAGGAGATCGTCTCGGCGACCAATGTGCCGGCGGCCACCGCGGGCTCCTTCAGCTGATCGGCCGAGGGAATCGCCGCCACGAGGTCCTCGGCCGGCGGATGAACCTCGCCGGTCTCCCGTTCGGACGAGCTCGGATGAGGCGTCTCGTCCACGACCGACCATTCGGCGCGGCGCAGGCCGACACCGGCAGCAAACACCGAGAGAAAACCCCAAGCGCCGATCGCGTCGGCGCCCGTGTACGCGAGCGCGATCAGCGCCAACGCAAGAAAGTCACTCGGCGCGGCGGTATCGCGATGACGCGCGCGCAGCGCGATCGCCAGGCGGCCGGCGCCCTTGCCCAAGAGATATCCAAAGAGCAACGCGGCCGGCACCGCCCAGAGCAGCCGGTGCAGCGCCCACTCGAGGAGCCAAGGACCGCTTCGTCCAAGCTGCATCCATTGCAGCGCGAGGATCACGAAAGGAAACGACATGCCGTCGTTGAGGCCCGCTTCGCCGGTGAGGCCGTGACGCATTCGATCGCGATCGGACGCGTTGTTCACGCTGACCGCGCTCGCGAGCACGGGATCGGTTGGAGCGATCATGGCGCCGAGCAACATCGAGAGTCCGATCTCGAACCCCAGCACCACGTGCGCGAAGAGCGCGACGCCGCCGATGCACACCAGCATGAGCGGGCCTGCGAGCCGCAGCGCTACGCGCCAGCGGCGACTGCGCCAAGCCAAGCGCAGCTTGAGGCCCGATACGAAGAGCGAGACGATCACCGCGACTTCGGTGAGGCGCTCGAGCCAGGGCGCGGCATCCCTGATGTCGATGTGCAATACCCGCGCGCCGATCGGGCCGAGCAGGACACCGAGGCCGAGATAAATGCCGGCCGTCGAGATCGGCAGCTGCCGCAGATACGCCGACGACAGCGCCAAGGTCAGCAGCAGGATGCCCGCGAGCGCCATCCACAACAGAAAGCTCATGTTTATGCACCTACGCGCCAAACGCGCGCGTGCACATCACGTGATACACATGCGGGCCTATGTCGATCCGCTCGCGAGAGGTACGCCCATACGGGCTAGGCTTGATGCTCGCTGCAGGCGCGCTGCTCGCGCTGCCCACGTGGATCGAGCGCTCGTCCGCTCAGCCTGGGTCGAGCCAGACGCCGAGCGACGCAGCCGTAGCCGACGAGGAGAAGCCCGCGGGCGGGTCGGCGCAGGGATACCATCCGGAGCCCAGCCGGCACGCGGATGCGCCGAAGCGCGAGCTCAAGGTCACGACGGCACACGGCGCCAAGGTCGTGCGCATTCCGATCGACGGTACGGTCGACCTCGGCCTTTCGGCGTTCATCGAGCGCGCGCTGACCGAGCATAGCGATGCCGCGCTGGTGATCTTGGACATCAACACGCTCGGCGGCCGCGTCGATGCGGCGATCAAGATTCGCGACGCGCTGCTCAATCACAAAGTGCGCACGGTGGCCTTCGTGCATCCGCGCGCGATCAGCGCCGGCGCGCTCATCGCGCTTGCGTGCGACGTGATCGCCATGGCTCCCGGCGCGACGATGGGCGCTGTCACGCCGATTACCAGCGATGGCGCCGAGCAAAGCGAAGGGGTCGAAGAAAAAATGACCTCTTACATGCGTGCCGAGATGCGCTCGACCGCAGAAGCCAAAGGACGCCGCGGTGATATCGCCGAAGCGATGGTCGACCGAACCGTGGTGATCAAGGGCATCGCTCCCGGCGGCAAGCTGCTGACGCTCGATACCGATCGCGCGCTCGCGCTCAACATGGCCGACCTGCAAGTCGCCTCGCTGCCCGCGCTCTACGAAGCGCTCGCGCTGCGCAGCCCGAGCGTGATCTCGACTCAGGAAAACTGGGCCGAGAAGATCGCGCGCTTCCTCACCGATCCTGCGGTGGCCGGTCTGCTGATGAGCCTTGGCATGTTGGGCCTTTTGATCGAGCTGTACTCGCCGGGCGTGGGGCTGCCGGGTGCGGTCGGCGTGCTCTGCCTTTCGTTCTTTTTCGGCGGCCACATGATTACCAACCTGGCCGGCCTCGAGGAGGTGTTGCTGCTGATCGCAGGCCTCGGGTTGCTCGCGGTGGAGCTGTTCCTCTTGCCCGGCTTCGGCATCGCGGGCATCGCCGGCATCGTGTGTATCGGTGCGAGCTTCTTCTTGACGCTGCTCACGATGCCGCTGTCGATCGCTTGGGATCTCGGCATGGTGTCCGACGTGATCGAGCGCCTGAGCCTCTCGCTCTTGGCGACGCTGGCGTTGGGGCTCCTCGTCATGCGCTTCTTGCCGAAGCGCGCGATGGGGCCGCTCGTGCTCTCGCAAGCTACGACCGCGGAGTCGGGTTACGTGTCCGCGCCCACGGAGACCGCGCTGCTCGGTGTGATCGGCACGGCAGCCACCGATTTGCATCCCACGGGCAAAGCCGACCTGGCCGGCGCGCGTCACGACGTGCTGACCGAAGGCGACTACATCGAACGCGGGACCTCGGTACGCGTGGTTTCAGCCACTGCAGGCCGAATCGTCGTGCGACGCAATGCGTAACCCCAAGACCTTATAAGGACCTCATGATCTTC
>JAYUYY010000762.1:0-3778 GCA_043752225.1 Sandaracinaceae bacterium
GGTCACGCCGCCTGCCGGCAGCGGGCTCGCGGGCATCGAGCAACAAATCATCATTCCCAACCAAACCGAGAATCCTCCGGTGCGGAACTTCCAGCTCGCGCAGGAGATCGTCGAGACATACTCCGGAACGGTCGTCGATCGCGCAGGCGCGGGCGTCGAAGCCGTCGCCGTTCGTTTGCTCGGAGCCGGCGGTCAAGTCGACACGACCGATGCAACCGGTGCCTTCGAAGTCGTGGCCACTGCGGTGAGCCACGAGCTGCAGCTCGATTGCTCGGGCGTCGCATGCTTCGGCGGCTCGGCGACTTTCAACCTCAGCCTTACGTTCCCCGACGTCGATCTCAGCGGCGGACCGGTGACTGGGGTGACGCTCGCGATCGAAAACCGCGTGCTGACCGGGACGATCACCGACGCAGCAGGCGCCCCAGTTGCCAACGCCGAAATCGATTGGAACCAACAGGTGAGCTACGGCGCGAGCATCACCGGCATGGTGATGGAGCACGTCGTCACCGATGCAAATGGCGAGTACTCGATCACCGTGTTCCCGGGTGACGGCACGCTCAGCGTGACGCCCGCTCCGGGCAGCGAGCTGCTGTTTGCCGAAGTGCCCGTCACCGTATCGGACGTGGTTTCGGATCCGAGCCCGGTCGACGTCACGCTCGAGGTCGAGGTGCTCGAGAGCTACGCAGGCCTGGTCGAGGACGCTGCCGGCGACGGCGTGGCGGGCGCAACCGTTCGTCTCTTGGGTGTTGGCGGTGCGAGCGATGCGACCGATGCCACGGGCGCGTTCGCGATGCTCGCGAGCCCGGTCGATCACGACGTGCGAGTGGAGTGCTCGGGCAGCTCGGGTTGCCTTGGTGCTTCTGAATTCTTCGACGCGTCGGTCGACTTTCCGAGCGTCGACTTGAGCGGCGGTCCGATCGCCGACGCATTGCTTACGCTTGAAAACCGCGTGCTCAGCGGCGTTGTAACCGATGCCGACAATCTGCCCGTCGCGAACGTCGAGATCGACTGGAACCAGCAAGTCGCTTACGGCGGCGCGGTTACAGGCACTGCGACGGAGCAAGTCACGACCGACGCAACGGGCGCGTTCACGCTGACCGTGCTGCTCGGCACGGGCGATCTCAACGCGACGCTGCCGAGCGCCGCGTACACCCCGTTCGCCATCAACAACCTCGCGATCAACGGTGACCAAGCCTTCGCGGTTCTCTTGCAGTTCGCGTCCGAAGCGATCTCGAGCACGCTCGTCGCCGGCGCGACCCTCTCTACCGACGACGAAGAAGGCGACGGCGCGACGTCGCAGGATCCGATCGAGACCGCGGTCACGCTTCCGGACGGCGGCATGGTCACGATCGCAGAGCAGCCGATCAGCCTCACGCCGCCCTCGGGCGTCGTGTACCTGACGCAGGAGATCGAAATCACGGCGCCGACCGCTGGCGTCGCTGGCCCGATCGAGATCGTGTTCGTGCTCGACGCATCGCGTCTGCCGGACGCGACCGACCAAAATGGGCTGGACCTGTTCCGCAATGGCGCGCGCGTTCCTTCGTGTGTCGGCGCGGCCGGTGTCGCTTCGCCTGATCCCTGCGTCCGCTCGCGTGCGCTGATCGCAGGCGGCGATGTCGAGCTCACGGTGCTGACGTCGATGGCAGGCATTTGGAACATCGGGCTCGCGGATCCCGACGGCCCGTGCGGCGACGGTACGCTCGACAGCGGCGAAGACTGCGATGACACCAATACCGTAGGCGGCGACTGCTGCTCTGCGACTTGCTCGTTCGAGTCGGACGGCGCCTCGTGCTCAGGCGGCGACTTGTGCTTGTCGGGCGACACCTGTGACGGCGCGGGCGCGTGCCAAGACGGCGCCACGGTTGTTACGTGTACGGCGCTCAGCAGCTGCCACGATGTCGGAGCCTGCAACTCGCTGACCGGCGTATGCACCGATCCGGCGAAGAGCGCGGGTAGCGAATGCGGTGACAGCACCGACGACGCGTGCACCGACGCCGACACCTGCGACGGCGCAGGCGCCTGCGCCAGCAACGACGTCGCGGCCTGCTGCCTTGGCGATGGCGAATGCGACGATCAGGACGAGTGCACCGCCGACGCGTGCAGCAGCAATGCATGCGAGAACGTCGTAATCGCGGGCTGCTGCACCGCGGACGACGAGTGCGACGACGGTGATGTCTGCACGACCGATGCGTGCAACAGCAACTCCTGCGAGAACGCGGCCATCGCGGGCTGCGGTGGCGACCCCGACGACGACGCGAGCGTCGAGGAACCCCTGCCGGACGCCGGCACGCCTGACAGCGGGAGCGGTGATGGCGACGGCGATGGTGACGGTGATGGCGACGGCGATGGCGACGGCGATGCCGGTGACATCACCGACGCAGGCGCCGATGCCGGCGCCGGTAGTGGCGACGAAGGCGGATGCGACTGCCGCATCAGCCATCAAGGCAAGCCCGTACCGGTCGGCCTCCTGTTGGTGGGCATGCTGGTCGCAGCGCGACTCGGTCGGCGCCGCAAGCGCTAGCCCCTAACGGTACCTAAGCACATCGATTGAAAGGCCGGCTGCCCTTGCTATGCAAAGGCGGCCGGCCTCTTTTAATTATCTGTGCTTGAGCTCCGCCGAGCGCTCGCACCGAGATTTCGCAAGCGGCGCAAGAGCCGCCGACTCACGACGCGAGGCGTCGCGCCAGCATCATCAAGGTCTGGGCGCTGGGCAGTGGGGCGTCGCCCGGCAGGATCAGCGCACCCACGATCGTGATCGCTTCGTGGTCGATCTTGTGAAGCGGGATCACCTGGTGATTGCTGCGGACCGACGATTGAAAGCTCGGCGCCTCGGGAGCGAGCGACACCGTGCGCTCGGCGCTGGTCTCGAGCATGGCGGCACGCAGGTCGCCCAGCGTCTGGCGCGTTCCGGCCACCAGCTCCTCGCTGGCGCGCTCGCCGTGCGACGCGACCAGCTCGAGCACGTCGCCGTCGCCGAGGTAGATGTACCCAGAGCCCGCGCCCAAGTGTCGCAGCACGACATCGAGCGCGGCTGAGGCGCGCCCACGCAATGTATTCACTTCACCGATCGCGCGATCGAGCTCGGCGTCGAACCCCAGCTCCATCACCGTACCGAGCTCCGGCGACTCGCTCTCTGCATTCGTTGCCGAGCTCGCGTTGCGCCCCACGGAGAGCTGCTCGATGCGCGCAATCAGGCGCGGATTGCCGGTCGTTGCAAACAGATCGCGAGCACGCTTGAGGTACTCGAGAAAGACTTCTTGCTGACCGCTCTGTTGCGCGATCAACGCGCGCGCCTCGCACAGAATCCCTAGGTGCAGCGGACTCTTGTTCGGACCGTGCAGCTCGAGCAGCGACGTAAGGCGCGTGACGGCGGCCAAAAGGTCGCCGAGATGCGCGTCGGCAAACGCCAGCTGGCGCTCCACTTCCAAGTAGAGCGTCGGAAACGCGCGCTCGCCCGAGGTCATCAGCGCAACCGTCTCTTCAGCGACGCGCTTGGCCTCTGCATGGCGCCCCAATCGATTGAGCAGCCGTGCCTGAAGCGCCCGCCCGTGCGCCCAGCCCACCGCGCGCTTGGGCACCGCCTTCGCCACCCAGTCTTCCACTCGCGAAAGCACTTCCTGGGGCGAGCGACCTCGCGCGCTGGCGTACATCATGCTCGCGGCATGGTGATAGGTCTCGAGCGAGGGGACCTCTTGGGCCCACCTTCGCAACACTTCGGCGGCGCGCTGCAGACCGATCACGTCGTCCGCTAAGTCGTAGCTGGTCATCATCAAGATCG
>JAYUYY010000763.1:0-3776 GCA_043752225.1 Sandaracinaceae bacterium
TCACTTGGAGCGAAGCTCTTTGCGGATGCGGTCTCGAACCGTGGCCCAGTCTTCGAGCTGCTTAGGGTCGCCGCCGGATTCGGCGCGACGATCAAGCTCTGCGAGCCAAGCCGCATCCCACTCTGTGTCTGCGGCGCCCTCGACGCTGTCGAGCAACTCCGAAGCGAGTGCAAGGCGATCTTCGGCAGGCAGTCGCAGCGCGTCTGCGAGAAGTCCGGCGGGAGGATGCTGACTCATGAATGCGAATGTAGCGCGCTCGCTGGCGAGTGGCTATGCGGTCGAGGGAGCTGCCGACCGTCGATCATCGCGCACTAGCGAGGCCGTCTCGGTGATCGCGCCTCGCGGCATCGCCATCCGCTTCAGGTGCGTCATCGAGCGCTACCCGCGAGGAGCGTGTTCCAAGCTCGAAGTACGCGCGCTCGCGCCTCTCCGCGTAGCGGCCGAGCAAACGGTCGAGCTCGTCCCACAGGTGCTGCTCTGCGCCGAGCGCGAAGGCGAGCTCGCGAGCGCGCTTGAGGATGAGGCGCTGAAGGCGGGGAAGGTTGAGACTGCGCTCGACAACAGGATCGAGCATCGGCAACACGGCCTCGCACGAGTGCGCGCAGTCCCTCCGACTTCGCCGGTCTTCGTCGGTCATCGCGATTCGTCCTCCCAAGCCTCGACCGCCAGCTCGAGCGCTTCCGCATCGGTGCTCCCGCGGAAGCGCGAGCGGCCGGTTTTCAGCCGCGCGTGTCGTTGCGTTGCCCTTCAGCTCGTCCGTGGCCGACGCATGAGCAACTCGGGCCGATTCAGCTCATCTATCCGCAACATCGCGCAGCCTTGCGTACTGCCTCTCCCCCGTGCCCCCGTGCCGCACGCGCCCAACAGAAAATGGGCGTAGCCATCGCGCGCAATGGGCTCATGACTTCGCCATGGCACGCAACGATGGCTTTCTGGTGCTGGGCAACCAGCTGTTTCCAATCGAGCGCTTGGCGGCGCTACCGCAGTTGGCTGAAGCGCGAGTGCTAATGGTGGAGGACGAGGGCTTCTGCCACGGCGTACGCCATCACAAGCAGCGGCTGACTATGGTGCTCGCGGCGATGCGCGCGTACCGCGATGCGCTGCGCGACGCGGGCTACACCGTGGATTACGTCTCGCTCACAGACGAACGGCCGCAGGCGTGGGACGCGCGCTCGTTCGAGTCGCTGGTTGCCATCTGGCTGGAGCGCCACGGCGTCACGCGGTTGAGCGCGTTCGAGGTCCCAGGCAAGGCGCTCGAGGCTCGCTTGCGTGCGCTCGCGGCCGAGCGCGAGGTCGAGCTCACGCTGCTGCCCAGCCCGATGTTCTTGTGCGACCGCGACGTGCTCAAGACGTGGTTCCGCGAGCACGCGCCACATCAGGCAAGCTTCTATCGCTTTCAGCGCAAGCGGCTCGCGGTGTTGATGGAGGGCAAAGAGCCGCGCGGCGGGCAGTGGTCGTTCGACGCCGACAACCGCAAGCGCTTGCCGCGCTCGGTAGCGCTGCCGGGCGTGCCTCGCCACGCGCGCAACCCGCACTTGGCCGAGGTCGTGTCGCTGGTGCACCGGCGCTTCGCCGACAACCCAGGCGAGCTCGAGCTGGCGTCGTGGTGGCTGCCGACGACGCGTGCCGAGGCGCTGGAGGCGCTCGAAAGCTTCGTGCGCGAGCGCCTTTCGCAGTTCGGGCCTTACGAAGACGCGCTATCGCAGCGCGATCCGTTCTTGTTTCACTCGGTGCTGAGCGCGCCCTTGAACCTCGGGCTGCTCACACCCGACGAAGTGCTCGCGTGCGTGGTGGCCGTAACGCGGCGTCAGCGCAACGTGCCGCTAAGCTCGATCGAAGGTTTCGTGCGCCAACTCATCGGCTGGCGCGAATTCGTGCATGGCGTGTATCGGCGCTACTCGGAGAAGCAAGCCAAGAGCAACTTCTTCGGCCACACCCGCAAGCTCACCGCGTGCTGGTACGACGGCACCACGGGCCTCTTGCCGCTCGATCACACGATCGCGAAGGCTCAGCGCTTGGGCTGGACGCATCACATCGAACGACTGATGGTGGTGGGCAACCTGATGACGCTTTGCGAGATAGAACCGGCCGAGGCGCATCGCTGGTTCATGGAGATGTACGTAGACGCGAGCGCGTGGGTGATGGGCCCGAACGTGTACGGCATGGGCACCTTCGCGGACGGCGGCATCTTTGCGACCAAGCCGTATCTATGCAGCAGCAACTACGTGCTGAAGATGAGCGACTATAAGGCCAGCGAACGCGGCGAGTGGTGCGAGATCATGGATGGGCTGTACTGGCGCTTCATCGCCAAGCACCGTGCATTCTTCGTGGAGCAGGCGCGGCTCGGCTACGCGGTTCAGACGCTCGATCGCATGGACGCGGTGCGGCGCGAGCGCATCTTCGCGGCCGCAGAAGCCTTCATCGCCCGCGTCACGGCGTGAGCGCCGCGGCGCCTTATTCGATTCCGGGCGCAGCGTCGCCCCTCGTGCCAGCAACGATGGGTGTCGCGCGATTGGTGTCCCGCGTCAGCGAGGATTGACCGGCTGCGCGCGCGGCTTGCAGAGTCACCGGCTGGAAACACGCGTCGCGCAACGCGGCAGAAGGTTTAGACATGCGAAACCGAATCCGCTGCATTGCATGGATCGCACTCGTGACCGCCGGCTGCACGGCCACGATTTCCCCGAGCGAGTCCAAGCCAGGCGAATCCGATCTATTGGTGGAGAGCGCGAGCCTCGAGACCGACCCGTGTCCAGTGGTCGCCACGAGCAACACACAGCACGTGAGCGCGGGGCGCGCGACTCGCACCACGACCCGCGTTCGCTTCCGCTACGTCACCACATACCGTGCGCTCGGCACTAGCGAGAGCCTCGGCTCGTCGGGCTTTACGCGCACGACGCTCTATCAGATCGCTGCGGGCCAATACTCTCTATTGGCGAGCAACTGCCCGATCAACGGGACCGCCGGGACCAGCGCAGGCAGCGGAGGCTCGGGCGGTAGCGCCGGCTCAGCGGGCATGAGCGTCGAGACGGGCGGCACGAGCGGCGGCAGCGGTGGCACGAGCGGCGGCACGAGCGGCGGCAGCGGCGGTGGCTGCGGGCTCACTGCGCCGAGCGCCGGCCACAAGGAGATCACCGTCAACGGTGCAACCCGCTCGTACGAGCTGTGGTTGCCGTCCGGCTACGATCGCAACCGCGCGTACCCGATCGTGTTCGCGTTCCACGGTGCGGGCGGCAACGGCCGTCTCGCGCAGAGCTACTTCGGCATCCAACAGGCGGTCGGCACGAACGCGATCGTGGTGTACCCCGACGGGCTGTCGCGCAACGGCTCGACGTCGTGGGGCTTGTACGGTGCCGACGCCACCACGGACTTCGCGTTCTTCGACGCGCTGCTCGCGAGCCTGCGCGGATCGTTGTGCGTGGATGCAAGCCGTCTGTTCGCGACGGGGCACAGCTACGGTGGCTATTTCTCGAACACGCTCGGTTGCGCGCGCGGCAGTGTGCTGCGCGCGATCGCGCCTGTCGCGGGTGGCGGGCCGTACATCAGCTGCGACGGCGGTCAGGTCGCGGTGTGGCTCGAAGCCTCGACCGACGATGCGGTGGTCGCGTACAGCAACGGCCAGTCCAGTCGCGATCATTGGCTCAGCGCGAACCATTGCGGCAGCAGCTCGCGCGCAGTGGGCCCGTCGACCTGCGTCGAGTACGACGGCTGCGATGCAGGCAACCCCGTGCGCTGGTGCTCGGAGAGCACACTCGGGCACAACTGGCCCAGCTACGCCG
>JAYUYY010000764.1:0-3773 GCA_043752225.1 Sandaracinaceae bacterium
CGCGATCGAGCCGTGTTGCCACTGCGCAGAGATCGTGGACGTGGACGTGCACGTGACACGTGGCACGTGTACGTCGGATCAACAGAACCGAGCTCTGGGTTAGGGCAAATAGACCACCACCTGAAAGCGGTAGAGACAGATCTCCTCGCGGGCAACGGAAGCGCCCAGGCGCAGACGGCGACTATGTCTCGGACTTCGTCGTCGTCGGATTGCCCTGATCATCGAGGACGGTCAGTGCGATCGCCATGGCCTTGCGGGCACGCGCGACCATGACTTCGTCGCTCTTGATCTTCTGGTAGGCGCGGAGGACCTGCTCCTGGTAGCTCGCGTTCTCGGCCTCGAGAGACTCGATCTCGGCACGCAGCTCGGTGATACGCCCGTCACGCTCGGTAATCGCCGCAGCGTGCGCGCGCAGGTCGACGTTGCGGTCGGCGATCGTCTGGACGGCCGATGCGAGCTCACTCTCGGACCGCTTGAGAGAGTCGCGCGCACCCGTAAGGCCCTTCTTGAGCTCGTCGCGCTCGGCGACCATGTCATGGATGGTCCGGCCGTGGGTTTCCTCGAGCTCACGCAGCTTGCGCTCGGACTCTGCTCTGAGCGCAGCAAGCTCCTTGTTGTGCTCGGCGTCGGCGATCGACTTTGCCTTGAGGGCCTCGCCGTTGACGACCGCGATCGCACGATCGTGCTTGCCCTCGAGCTCACCCATCGCACTGGCGTGAGCTTGTTGCAATGACTCGTGCTCGGCGTGGTGTCGCGCGGCGGCCTCTTCGGCAGCCTTCTTGGCGGCGTGCAGCTGCGCGCGCTGTTCGGCGACCTCACGCTGCGCAGACTCCGAGAGCTCGGCGATCTGCGCGTCGTAGCGCTGTTGCTGCTCGCTCAGCGCGGCCCGGTGGGTCTCGGCGGTGCGCTTGGCACCGTCTCCCAGCTGGCCGACGTCAGCCTCGTGTTTGGTCCGCAGCTCGACGAGCGATGCCTCGTGCTTCGTAGCGAGGTCCGCAACAGCGGCCTCGTGCTGCTTGGCGAGATCTTGCGCCTCGCGCTGCGCAGCCGCGAGCTGGACCTCGTGTGCTGCGGTCGTCCGATCTAGCTGCGCCTTGAGCTGCGCGATCGCCTGGCCGTGGGACTCGGCATCACGCTCGCGCGCTTCACTCGCTTCTTCGTCGCGCGCCTCGATCTCGGCCTCGTACTTTGCGCGAGCCTGCTCGATCTCGCCCTTGGTCGCTGCTTCGCGCTCGGTTGCCGCTGCAGCGGCCTGCTGAAGCTCGGCTTTGTGCGCTGCTTCGCGCCCGGCTGCTGCTGCAGCGGCCTGCTGAAGCTCGGCTTTGTGCGCTGCTTCGCGCTCGGATGCCGCTGCGCCAGCCTGCTGAAGCTGCGCGTTGAGTGCAGCCTCGCGCTCGGCCGCTGCTGCAGCGTCCTGCTCGAGCTGGCTCTGATAGCGCGCTTCGACGTCGGCCGCGGCGAGTGCACCGTGCTGCGCGGCACCGGCGACCGCGGCCACGTGAGCCTGGCTCGCGGCCGCGAGCTGTGCCTCGAGGTCCGCGATCTTGCCGCCGAGCTCGTTCTTGATCTGCGTCAGCTCACCGGCCTGCTCGCTCTTGAGGTTGACGAGCGTGCTCGACTGCGACTTCTCGATCGCCTCGATCGCCTCGTGGTGCTCCTGCATGTTGGCGCGGCGCAGCTCCTCGATCGTCTCGTCGAGCTTCGCGCCATGCGTAGCTTCGAGCTCCTCGCGCAGACGGGCAAGCGCGGCCTCCTGCGCCGACTCAGCATCCGCATCGAGGCGGGCTCGCGCGGCCTCGGCTTCGCCCGTGAGCGCAGTCACCTCGGCCTGGTGGCGCTGGAGGATTTGCTCGCGCTCGCCGCGCAGCCGCTGCTCCGCATCGGAGGCTGACGCCGCGCGATTTTCACGCTCGGTCGCGAGCTCCTCGCGAGCCTGCGCGAGCGCACCCTCAGCTGTCTGGGCTGCGTTCGAGGCGGCGTCGAGCTGACTTTCGACAGTGCTCATCTTCGCAGCGAGCGCATCGAGGGTGTCCTGGAGCTCTTTCTCCTTGCCCTCGAAGATCTGCTGCTCGAGCTTGGCGTTCTGTTTCTCGAGCTTCTCCTTGGCGTGCTGCGCGTGCTTGAGCTTCTCGGTGACTTCCGCGAGCTCCGCGGCATGCCCCTCAAGAGACTTCTTGGCGTCCTTGAGCTCTTTCTCGCGGGCCAGGTTCTGCTCGCGCAGATTCAGAAACTGACTCTCCCGGTTACCCTTGGCCGCGCCATCCGCGGTCGCGCGACTGCGGTCGAGCTCGGATTTGAGCTGCGTGATCTGGCGCTCGAGCTCGCCGATCTTGCGGATGCCCTTGTGGTCGTAGACGCCGGATTGTTCGCGCTCAGTCTCGACGTTCTGCGCGATGCTGTCGAGTCCGAGATCGACCGCACGATTGGGCTGCGAGCCGGTCGGGTTCTTGGCACGCGCCTGCGGGATGGCCTCGGGGACCGGCTCGGGCTGGGGCGCTGCGGCAACCGGCTCGGGCTCGGGCTCGGCGGCAACCTCGTCGTCCACCTCGACGGGCAGCTCGTCATCGAGCGAGACGAGATCATCATCAGCGATCGGGATCGAGGACATCGAGTCCTGGGCCACGGCCGGACCGGCCTCGTCCTCAAAGTCATCGTCCTGCGACGACGGGGCCACAGCTACCGTTGCCGCGGCTAGCTGACTGTAGCCGTCGAAATCGTCGCCGTTCTCGCGACCACCGTCGCGGATCGGAGCGGGTACACTATCGACGTCGCCCGGTTCAGAGATCTTGTGCGGAACCGGCTGGGGAATCGCCGAGTCCTCGGCGCTTTCCACAGCTTCGACCGTCCCGTCGGGGGCCGCATCCTCGTGCGGAATTTCGACCGGCGCGTCGTCCGCTGCCTCTGGCGATGCGTCAGCTTCCGCCTCGGTCAGTGCGACTTCGGTCGCTGCCGGCTCGGGTGCAACAGGATCGCCGCCACCGAACATGTCGTCGCCGAGCAGCGCGTCGAACGCCGCATCGGTCTCCTGCGCGACCATCTGATCGACCAGCACTCCGCTGTTCGGATTGATCGTGGCCATGTCGTTCTTCTCGTCCTGCGCGAAGCTTCCGACATCGTCGTCGTCGACCTGCTCGTCGAGCACGACATCGCCATCGCCGAGCTCCATCGCGATGTCATCGCCGAGCGGCAGTCCGTCATCATCGGCATCAGGCTCGCCGAGGCCGCCAAGGAGTCCAGCGACCTTCGCCACGAGCTCGGCGGGGTCGAGGTCACGCTTGTCGAGATACTCGTCGGCGTGGACCTTCATGCCGCGGTGCTTGGTGAAGCTCTCCGGCGGCAGCGTCTGCGTGACGAGCATGATCGGCAGCTTCGCCGCCACCGCCTTGCGCGCCTTCTGGAACGTCTTGAAGCCGAGCTTCTCTGGCTCCTCCACCGCGATCACCATCAGGTCGGGCGGATCGCTGGCCGCGAGAGCGAACGCACGCTCCGGCTCAGCCTCGGTCATGACAACAACGCGATACCTCCCGAGCTGGCGGGTAAGCGTTTCGCGAAACGCAGAGTCACCATCGATGAGCAGGACGCGTCGATTCATTCCCCTGCCGGGATGGTATCCCAACTACGCCTGAGAATTGCCCTGAGCGGCGGCTACTGGGGGCCGACGAGGTCGGTCCGGCTCACCAGCCATACCAGCTCGTTCACGGACAGCGCTGGCGCCATGAACATGTAGCCCATGTCGTTGCGGTCGACGTACGTCACGACCGCCTGGCCCTGCG
>JAYUYY010000765.1:0-3769 GCA_043752225.1 Sandaracinaceae bacterium
CGGCGACGAGCGTGAAGCGTCGGACGCGCTCGAGCGATCGCTTGCGCTCTTGGCCAAAGGCTTCGGGCCCAAAGGTGGTGGTGGCGGTGGGCTGATCACGTTGCTCATTCCCATCGACGCGCTCAACGCCAGCCGCGCGCCGCAGGGCTTTTCCCGCGACGATGAAAATGAAGTGCTCGGCACGTTGCTGGCGCGCGTCAACGCCCGCGTTGGCGATACGATCGCGGCGGATAAATACTTGGAGGAGCGACGCAAACGCGTCAGCGCCCGCATCGGCGACGGCTTGGGAAAATTCATGCTGCCCGAGCTGTTTGCGGCAAACCGCGAGCTGATGGAGCTGGCGCTGCGTCGCAAAGACTTCGCGCGCACGGCCCAGCTCTTCGTGGACATGGCGCCGCGCTACCGCTCGCAAGCGAAGCGTCAGGCCGAGTGGATGATCGATCCGACGCGGTTGCTGTGGCGGATGCCGTTCCCTCTGCTGCCGCCCGTGCTGCTCACGCAAGTCTTGACCGAGCTCGATGCGCTGAAGGCCGACCCCGGTACCGGCGCCGAAGGCGGCGTCGAACGCTTACGCAAACAGGCCGGCGACGTGCGCGCGCGCGCCGACATCTTGCTCAGCGAAGCCAAGGCGTGGCGCGAGGACCCGGTCGCGTTGTGGAGCGCGCTCGACGGGGTCTTGCCCAAGCTCGAACAACCCGCGTCACAACCGGCCTCGCAGCCAGTCGAGCGCGGGCGGCGCAGCGCCAGCAGGCGTGTCTCGCGCGACCTCGACGCGGCCGAGCGCGCGTTCGTCTATGGCGACTTCGACGGTGGCGACAAAGCCATCGCCCGTGCGCGGGCGTTGGCGACGCGCTTTTCCATCTTCGATACCGAGTGGCAATTCGAGTATCTGCGCTACCGTCTTGGCCCCTACGACGGCCGCGACAAGGCGCTCGACAACGCCGAGAAGGCGCTCAGCGTGGCCGACGCAATGGCGCGGCTGTTGTGGCCGCAGCGCACGCGCCCTGCCACGTGGAACGGGTTGGTCAAAGCTTTGATTAAGCGTGCGCTGACAAAGAAAGATGCCGGCGCCTACGTGCGGGCGCTCGAGCGCCAGGCGAGCTTGCCGAACTTCGTGCTGCCCGATGGCTATACACGCGCCGAAGACGCCGACGGTGAGCGCGCGCGACAGAAGCTGCAAGCCTGGGCAGTCACTGGGCGCAAGTTGATTGAAGACAACGAAGCGGAGACCGACGAGCGCGAGGAGAAAGCTCTGAGCGCGCACATGGCCATGGGCGCGAAGCTCTTGGCCGAGACGGCGGAGCCTTGGCGCTCGCTGCTCCTTTGCGACGTGAACGCCAAGCGCTTGCGCGCAGCCATCGGGCCAGACGCACAGTTTCGATGGCAACGCGTGAGCCTTGGCTCCGACAGCTTCGTCTGGGACGCGCCCGCATCGCAGCCAGTCGGCCCGGTGTACGCGGTGGGCGAGGTGCCGGCTGGCGCAGCCCACATCGCATCGGCGAACGCCTTGTGGCTGGCCGCGTCCGCCCGCAACATCGACAACGCTGAGCCGCTCGAGGTGGGCCCGCTCGCGGATTCGCCGGCCGACGCGAGCACGCCGAGTAACGCCGTTGTCTTACGCGGCGAGCAGGCGCGCACCGATGCGCTCGTCGTGCTCGGCGGAAATCACGGCGTCGCGCGTTTCGTGTTGGCGACCGATTTGGTGGAGGGCGCGCCGGGCGTTGCCCGCTTTCGTCTCAATGGCGACAACACCTTCGACACGGCGCTGACCAGCTTGCAGCTGCCTGCGCTCGGCTTGAGCGCGAACCTGGTCGTGATCGATGATCTGAAGCGCTTGGACAGGCCGCTGCTCGAAGCGATGAGTGGTGCGCTCGCGCTCGCCGGCACTCCGGCGGTGCTGTTTTGCGCGCCCACGCCCGGGCCCGCGCACGCAGCACTCTTGCAAGCGTTCTACGAAGCGCGGAAAAAACAGCGCGCGCTCGATGCCTGGTCGCAGCTGGCGGCGAAGTCGCCCGCGGGCAAGGAGTGCGAGTACTGGGGCTTCGCCAACGACGACGACAAGGCCCGGCTCGCGTTCGCACAGTCGCAGATGGACGCCATCCCGGCCAAGGCGAAAGTCGCAGCCGGCGCAAAACGCTGGCGCGAAGTGCGCGCCTTGTACGAGATCGGCCTGCAGTACGCGCGCTTCTTGAACAATCAAGACAAGCAGCTCGAGTTCCTCGCCGGCATCGCGACGAGCAGCGGCCTACTCGAGGACTACGACAAGGCCATCGCCTTCCAAGAGCTGGTGTTGAAAGCGGCCAAGAAGCCCAACGAGCGCGGCGAAGCGTTGATCTTGCTCGGCTCGCTGCACGCGCGGGCGAAGCACTTCGACGTCGCCGCCAAAACGCTCAGCGAGGGCGGCGCGGTGATGAAGCCGCTGGCGCCTGCGCGCTATGCCTACGCGCAGATGCAAGAAGCGGCGGCCTGGCGCGCGTCGGCGCGCTACACCGAATCGGCGCAAGCGTACCGCAACGCGGCGGCTACGTTTGCGCAGCTGAAGAACTCGGTGTCGCGCTTGGCCGCGGTGCGCTCGTTGGCAGTGGTCACCGAATCGAATCTCGCCGAGCTGGATGAGGCCAAGAAGCGCTTCGACGAGACACGCAGCATTGCGCAGAGCCTCGTCGACGACGCGCAAAAAGCGCTGAAGGCGGCCGACGACGAGAAGAAACAAAAAACAGCGAAGGATGCGCTCGCTTCCGCCGAATCGGCGCGCGCCCTCGCCCGCATCGACTACGCGCGCGTGTCACGGCTGCTCGGCGAGCTCGACGTGGCGCTCAGAGAGCTGCGCGGGCTACTGGCGGCCTTGTCGGAGAACGACTTCGTGCGGCGCGCCGAAGCCACGCTCGAAGTGGCGCGCGTGTACTGGTTTCAGAGCGACTATGAACGCGCCTTGAACGCGGTGTCGGACGCCTCGGCGCTGGCAGAGAAGGGTCGTGCCACTGACGAGTCGCGCAGCATGTTCTTGCGCATCCAGGCGCTCAGCTTCGAGGGCGTCATCTTGAAGGACCAAGGCAAGCGTATCGCCGCCAGCAATCGCTTGCGCCGCGCGCTGCGCTTGGCTCGCATCACCAATCGCCGCTCGGAAGAGTCGGTGCAGCTGAACAACCTGGGCTTGGTCATGCGCGAGCGCGGCTTGTACGAGCAATCAGTGCGCTTGATCGCCAAGGCGATCGCCATCGACACCGACATGAAGGCGAAGGACGGCCTGACCGTGGACTTGCGCAACCTGGCGATCGTGCGCTTGCGCCAAGGCCGTTTGGAAGAAGCACGCACGCTGCTGGCGCAGGCGGAGGTGCTCAACAAAGAGGCCGGCACGCGCAGTAACGGCTTGCAGCTGGCGCTCGCACAGGGCGAGCTGGCGCTGCAGGAGAAGCAGCTGCCCGAGGCGCAGAGGTCCTTCGAGCAGGCGATCAAGGAAGCTACCGCGTTGCACTCGCGTGATCTCGAATGGCGCGGCCGCTTTGGCCTTGGCCTGAGCGATCCCAAACGCGCGCGCGTTGAAAAGGAGCGTGCCCTGGCGGTGATCGAATCGCTCGGCCCGCAACGTGAAGAGACACACCCAGACGAAGAGCGGGTGAATTTGCTCGGCGCCAGTCGCTTACGCGAGAGCGTCGCGCGCACCTATGTCGATGCCGGCGAAGTGACAGCGCTCTGGAGCTTGCTCGAGCGCGTGCGGTTGAAAGAGCTGCGTGACCAAGTACCAAGTGACGTGTGGAGCAAACGCCTC
>JAYUYY010000766.1:0-3768 GCA_043752225.1 Sandaracinaceae bacterium
CGTTCGGCATCCAGCAGGAGAGCTCGATCTTGTTCGGCAACGCATCGCTGGTCATGACCCTGATGCACGGGGTCGCGCTGTATGCGATCGGTGCGGGCCTTATGGAGCTCCGATCGTGAAGCGCGGAAACGTGATTTGGTTCCTCGCCTCGTTCGGCCTTTCGTTCGGTGCCAATCACACGCTCAAGGCGACGCTCGACTACGCGCCGTTCCTCGAAGGGCACACGCTGCCGAGTGGCGAGGTGATGCTGTCGGGAGACGCGCACGTCGCGATCAAGCTCGTCGACATTCGAGTGGTCGCCGTCGACGTGCAGAGCCCGGTCGGTCGAAAGCTCGAAGTTCGCACGCTGCTCGTGCGCAGCGCCCTCGCTGACGCGCAGCTCGAGCCGGATCTCGAGCTGTTCGTGGATTTCCGAATGCCGGATGGCGCGCCGATCGATCTCACGGCGCGGAGCATCGAGGTTTTACGCGGGCGCGCGTTGCCGATCTTGCCCGTCGCCGAAGCCAGCGCGACCGCATCACGCGTGCGCTTGCCGGGCAGCGAAGGCACAGCGGTGGTGCAGCGCGGAACCTTCACCATCAGCGATGCGTTGCAGATCGCGCCCGGCGATTGGCGCATCCGCGGCGATCTCGACATGGAGCTGATCGATGCGGGCGAGCAGCGCGCTGCGATGGCACGCGTCACCGGCAAGCTGATCTGGGAATAGCGGTCGTGCTCCCGCTCGCTGCTCACGCTTGCTGCTCACCAGCGCAAGCTGAGCAACGTCGCGCCGAGCCAGCCGAGGCCGGCGAAGATCAAGGTCGGCGATCGCAGCACCGCGTCGACCGGCGAGCCACCTCCGCGGTTCACGTGCACGCCGCGCAGGTAGTCGAGCACGCCGAATACCACGAACGGCAGCGCCGCGAGCTTGCGCGACGGCTCGAGCACAGTGGCTTCCTTCGAGTAGAGTGCGTACGCGATGATCGTCATGCACGCCGAGATCCCGATCGCCTGATCCAGGAAGCTCTCGTTGTAACCCGATAGCGCGGGCCGCGTTTCGGAGCCCATCCCCTTCACCACGTCCGCGCGGCGCTTGGCGAGCGCGATGAACAGCGCGAGCGCGCCGGAGCACAGCAGCAACCACTCCGAGGCTTCAACGCCCATCAGCGCGCAGCCCAAGAGCACGCGCAGCACGTACATCGCGGACAGCAAAAACACGTCGAGCAACACCACGTGCTTGGCGCCGAAGCTGTAGCCGAGGTTCATCACCACGTAGAGCACGTACACGGTGAGCGCGGCCTGGCTCTCGGTCGCGACCGCGAGCGTCGCGCCGATCGCGAAGAGCGCGGTCGCCCAGAGGTACGCGACGTTCTTGGTGATGCGGCCGGCCGCGATCGGACGGTTCTTCTTCTCGTCGTGCATGCGATCGCGCTCGGCGTCTTGCGCGTCGTTGACCGCGTAGACGGCCGACGCCGCAAGGCAGACCGCGAAGAGGCCTGACAAGAAGCGCAGCGGGTAGAGCTCCGCGCCGCTCGCCAGCGCGAACGGCACCGGCAGGAAGACGAAGACGTTCTTGATCCAGTGCTTGGGGCGCGAAAGGCGAATCAGGTCTGACAGCATGCGGGCCAAAGCCTACCAACTTTTCCAGCTCGCGCGGCGGCTACTACAACCTGTGGCCCTTGCCGATCGCGTCGAGCAGCTTCTGAATGCCCATCAAGCCGTGCTGCACGTTGTCGACGCGAATCGCGTTATCGTACTCGGTCGTGCGGATGCCGCCGAGCACCCGCTCGGGCCTCGAGATGTAGAAGGTGTCGACCGCGTTCACGTACTGGAGCTGCATTAAGCTGCGCAGTGAGCGCTTGATCGTGAGCGCGTAGCGCTGTGCACGCGTCATGTCGCCGAGCTCGCGCGCGAGCATGCGGGCGTCGGTCAGCCCCTCGATGTACACGCCGGTCGACGAGGCATGCGCTGGCCCGAATTCCCGCCGGTCCGGATCATAGAAGCGCCCGCGCAAGTCGTCGTAGGGCGCCTTGTCCCATTGCTGGAAGTCCGCGAGGAAGTCGTTCATCTCGAAGATGAAGTCGCGCAACCGCTCGTCGTGGGTGCGCTTCCAGACTTTGTAATACGCCTGCGTGTGCCAGGGGATGAACGCCGGGTTGCGGTTCTCGCGGTGCCAGCTGCGGTAGTAGAGGAATGCGCGGTCGAAGCGCTCGGCGAGCGGGCCTTTTGGATCTTCATCGAGCAACGTGGCCCAGAGCAGCAGCGCTTCCCCTGGGTAGAAGTTCTGGTTGTCGTTCCGGGCCTCGCCGTAGAACGTGAGGAACGACCCGTCCGGTTGCTGCAGGTGCTCGACGAGCTTGCGCAGGGCCATCTCCTGCTCGGCGAACTCGGCGCGAAAGGGCGATTCCACGATCGAAAGCGCGGCCAGCGCCGCAGCGCCGAGCTTGCGCTTACCGCTTTCGTCGATGAGCCCGAGCTCGCCGTCGCGCAGATAGAACTGCGCGAGGTTGTACTTGAGGTTGCGATGCGCGAGCTCGCGCGCGGCCTCGGTGTTCTCGCGGTTTGCGATCCGCTGCAGGCACAGCGTCGCCATGAACTGGCGGATCATGTTGTTCGCGGAGGATTCTTCGCCGCGACTCGGCCAGTACATGTAGACCATGCGGCCGTCCGGCTGGACGTTGTGCTTCATCCAGTCGGTCATGCCCTGCGCGAGCGCTTGGATGCTCTTGTCGTCCACCGACTCGATCTTCACCAGCTCGTTGCCGCGCTGCATGCGCCGCAGCGATGGCTTGTCACCGAGCTCGATCAGCCACTGGTAGGCATCGAACTGCTCGGCGCGCGCGTCGTCGATCGCGGTCGCCCATTCCGCTTTCGAGAGCCCGAGGTCGTCGCGCATGCCGTCGATGACGTCCTCGAACTTCTTGTTGTCCGCGATGATCTGAGTCGGGCAACGCACGATTTCGCGGTCTTTGTAGTGGAGCGCGATCCCTTTGACACCGCGATGCATTTCGCCAAGCGGCGATCGATCGGCTGTGAGCTTCACCTTGCGGCGTGAATGCGGCAGGCACAGCTCGACGCTGTCCGCGCTCGCCGCTTCGGGCTTGCGTTCGATCAGCTCGGCGATTCCGCTCGTGATCGCCTGCGGCCAGGTCGCGCCGCCGACGAAGCCGTGCGCGATGCGCTGCCCACCCTTGCGCAGCGCGACGTAGACCCGCAGCTCGGGGACGGGCGTGAGCTTCAGCGCTTCGCGATGGGCGTACAGCACTTCGGCCACGCGCCGCGGCAGGCCTTCAGCCGCTTCACTCGGCAACGGTATGGCGGGCGGCGGAGCCTGCGTGCGTTGGGAGCGATAGATGAGCACGCCGGCAGCGGCGACGATCAGCAGGATCGAGCCGCGTCCCAGGCGTTTGGCCAGCACGGCGTGTGCGATGTGGGTGACCGGACGCATGCGCGGCCCAATAGCACGAAACGCGTTGCGCACGGCGCGCTCGCGGCAGGTTACGATTGTGCGCGAATGGTGACGAAGCTCGAGCGTTCTCCGGAGCAAGCTGCCGAGAGTGACGCGCGCTGGATCGGAGCGCTGGCCGTGCTGCTGCTCGGGACTGCTGCGTCGAGCGACATCGGCTATGGCGATGCCGGGGAGATCGGGACCGCCGCGGTCGTGCTCGGCGTTGCGCACCCGACCGGTTTTGCGATCGATCTGCTCTGGCTCAAGGCCGCCTCGCTCCTGCCGCTCGGTCACTTGGCGTTTCGATTGAACCTCGCGACGGCGCTGACCGGCGGCGTGGC
>JAYUYY010000767.1:0-9394 GCA_043752225.1 Sandaracinaceae bacterium
CGGATGCGTGTGCGCATCGCTGGCAGCCCCACGATCAACGTCGTGAGCGGATTGCGAACTTGATGCGCGATCGACGCCGCCATTACGCCCAGCATCGCGTGCCGTTCGCTGAGCGCAAGGTCTTGCGCCATCTGTCGCATGCCGACGTGGACGTCTACGCGCGCGAGCAACTCGCGGCTATGGAAAGGCTTGACCACGCAATCGGTCGCGCCCGACTCGAAGCCACGCACGACGTTGTCGATCTCGTCGCTCGGCTCGCCGCGCGTCGTCACGAGCAGAGTTGGGATCGCGCGCGTACGCGCTCGGCTGCGTAGCTCGCGACACAAGGCGTAGCCATCGAGCTCGGGGCTCGCGGCCCCGAGCACGATCACCGCGGGCTCGTGCTGCTCGGCGAGCTCGACGGCGAGCGCGCGCCGATTGACGACTCGGACACGATAATGCGGCGCCAACGCGTCGGCGATCAGCCCCTGCAGCTCGGGCGAGCTCTCGACCACCAGCGCCAGCAGCGCCTCACTCGAAGGGCCGGGCCGGTCGAGCGGCTCGGTGCCGTTCGTCGCGTGAGACTCGAGCCTGTCGGGGTGGAAGGACGCCATCTCATTTCGGCAGCAACAAGCTCTCCATGTCACGGCTGCGGTTTTGCAGATTCCATCGCACGCCAACTGCTTCTTGGTAGTTGCTACCCAACGCCGCGCGAACGAGCGTGCGCGCCTTGCGCAAACGGAACCACGGCAGCGCCGGGAACATGTGGTGCTCGACGTGAAAGTTGAAATTGAGCACTAAGAGCTCCGAGATAAGCACTGGGTAGTAACAAGAGCGCGCTGCTTTCCATTGATCCCAAAGTGCCAAGCGCTCCGAGAAGCGAAACTGGTCGACGTGATGCGGGATGTTCACGAGCTCGGCCGCGAATAAGTAGAGTACGAAAGCAAGCGCGACATTGCCCGGCCTAAACAAGTCAGGCGCGAGCCAATAAAGACCCAAATAGCTCAGAGGTAAGATCGCTACGGACACCGCGCAACGAATGACCAATGCGCGGTCCTCCTTGAGCAAAGTCAGCGGATACGCCCAGTACACGAAGTGTTGGCTCAGCGCCGCGAGCGGGATCCAGCTGCGCCAGCTGGCTCGAATTATCCAAGGCACCCGACCTGCGGCGCGCCATTTTCGAACGTTCTTGCCAGTGGGATCCTTGTCGGGATTGCCGGCCCACACGTGGTGCAATTGATGAAAGTGCCTCCAGGGGAAAAAGGGCAGGAAACACAGCACGCTCGCGTAATGACCGATCAGCGTATTGACCCAACGCTTGCGCGAGCAGCTGCCGTGCCCCGCCTCGTGGAGCAGGCAAAAGTTGTGAAAAAACACGATCGCTAGCAACACCTGCGAGAGCAGATAAGCGGGCGTCGAACCTTGCTCGAGCAACGCAAACCACGCGAACAGCAAACCGAGATCGATCAGCAACACCGCGCAGCTCGCGAGCAACCCGCCGCCGAATTCGAGCTGCGATTTGAGCGCGCCGTATTGCTCGCGTGTGATCACGAGCGCCCGTGGTCGTGCTGGACAGGCTCTGTAGCCGGCGGCGTCGCGCATTCCCGCAACACGCCGAAATATCCATGTGTGATGTGTGCGGACGACTTGTAGACCGGTTGCTCCATCAAGAGCCGGTGCAGCTCGGGCAAGCGATAGAAGGGCACGCTTGGATACAGGTGATGCTCGATGTGATAGCCGACGTTGTTCGGGACGAGCAGCAACACGTCGAGCCCGCTCGCGAGCACGGTTCGGGACTGCGCAAATACGCCAGAGCGATTCTGAATCGCGAAATGCTCGGCGACGCTTCGCACGTGCAAGCAGAGCTGCAGCCACGTGAGATACGGCACGATCCAGAACAGCAGCACCGGACGCCACGCGTGCAGCACCGTGATCGAAGCGACGACGCCCAACAGAAACACGACGCGCATGCGCGCGAAGCGCAGGTCTTCCTTCGAAGCCCTTTCCGCCGGCTGCTTGGGCAGCTTGCTCGCGATCGCGATGAACCTCACGAAGCCGATGCCCGTGGCGTACGCGAACAGCATTCGCGCCAGGTCGGCTTTGGATTTCGGAAACTTCCACTCCGGGGTCTGCTTGCGCAGCCAGTCTGGATCGCGATCGGTGTTGACGTGGCGATGATGTGGAAAGTGATTGCGGCGATAGGCTCGCATCGTGAGCAGCACGAACGGCCAAGCCAAGAAGAGCTCGCCGATCCAATCGTTCCACGCCCGGTTTCGAAACAACCGATAGTGAGCGGCATCGTGAGCCAACACGAGCAGGCCGTGCTGGCGCGCTCCGATGAACGCGACGCACAACACGTAGACCACAGCCTGCAGCGCGACCGAAGACGTGCTCGACCAGGCGACGCCGCACAGCGCCGCCGCAGCAAAAATGCTGAGCCACTCGAGCGCGATGCGCATGCTGCTGACCGCCGGGCGTAGCTCGGAGAGCTCGCGCACCAGGTTCGCATCGAGGGCTTCGGGTACTGGGCTCGCGGGCTCGTCACCGACGAGCCGAGCGGTAGGATGCTCTTGCATCAAGCGCCTCCTACGTGCGCGATCCCAAGTTACTCCGGTTCCGCTGCGTTCGTAGAAGCGTCGCACCGGGTAATCGCATTGGAAGCGCGATAGCAGGCAGGCTTAGTGGTTGAAGCGCTGCAATGTGATCTCGGGACACCCGAACGCCCACGCCATAAGATGGTCAGTCGCGCCTTTTGGAGCGAGGCTCATGCACAGCCGTACACCCGCACACGACATGAATGCGCCTCCCCGAGCTCGAAATGTATGACCGACTTTGGTGGAAGGTTCACATGTTACTTGAGCGGGCCAAGTACACCGCTATGCTTAGGGTGCGTTTTAGTGGAAGCGTTGCGCGAAGCCGCTCGCTCGCTGACGAGAACGGGTAGGGGTTGCGGAGAAGCTGTACAACCCTCGAGCCAATCGACCGCACACGCGACTTGCATCGCCAATGTCAGGAGCGGGCCTGGCGGTCGAAGGACACAGCTCGGTATACGAGATCGGGAAGTTGCCGAACCGTATTCGAGCCCTACGTTCATCTGTTTAGGAAACGCACGTGCGGAGCCACATCGCGACGATGGAGGAAACGTATTTCGAGTACCCGATCCTCTACGTCGACGATGAGCCACAAAATTTGGTCGCGTTGCGCTATGTGCTGGGCGACCAGTTCACCGTTTTGACGGCAAATACCGGCGCCGAAGCGGTTGAGCTCCTCGAGCGCGAGAACATTTCCGTTTTGATGTGCGATCAGCGCATGCCGGGCATGACGGGCGTAGAGGTTTGCCGCCGCGTGCGCGAGATGCGGCCGGAGGTCGTGCGCATCATCGTGACCGCGTACGCCGATCTGCAGGCCGCGGTCGACGCGATCAACGAAGGCCAGGTCGCGCGCTACGTGACCAAACCGTGGCGGAATCAAGAGTTGATCGAGCTGTTGCGCGCGAGCATCGATCTCGTTCGCATGCAGAAGACGATGCGCGAAATGCAGTCGCGGATCTTGCGCCAAGGCGAGCCGCGCATGGTGGAAGCGATCAGCCGTGAGATCGCGCGCGGGATCAGTGCGCCGGTCGAAGCGCTGCTCATCAACAACGAGCAGGTCTCGGACTTGCTCAGCGCCGGCTTGCACAACTGGGGCGAAGGCGATCGCGCGCGGGCGCTGGTCGACGCGGCCACCGATGCACAACGCGAGGGCATCGCGCCGATCGTTCAGCTGCGATCGCTGGCGCAACATCTCAACCGCGGCCAACGGCTCTTGCCGACGGCGAATCCAACACCCCCATGCGATGTCGCGCGCGTCGTGCTCGCGACCACGCGCGTCTTAGGGCCCGTGCTCGAGCCGGGCGTGCGGATCAAGACGGTCCTCGAGGATTCTCCGCTGGGCCGCATCGACCCGGCCGACTTGGGGCAGGTCTTGACGCATCTGCTGGTGAATGCTGCTCAAGCGATCGAGGCTGCGGACGCCGCAGATCGGGTCATCACCGTGCGGATCGCGAATCGGACCGGACAAATCGAGATCAGCGTCAGCGATTGCGGCATCGGCATGAGCGACGAGGTGAAAGGGCGCGCTTTCGATGCGTATTTCACGACTCGGCCGGGTGCAGCGGGCCTCGGGCTTTCGATCGTCATGCACATTCTCAAGCGCGCCGGTGGCACCGCGAGTGTGGAGAGCGAGGCCGGCAAAGGCTCCACCTTCACCGTGTGCTTTTCGGCTATCGCGTAGTCGGGCCGTAGTTGACCGCAGCGCCGCTCTGACCGAGCAAGCCCTTTCCTGCGCACCTTGGTCTGGCGGTCGCGATCAGACTACGAGAGGATCGCGCGCATGGGCCGAGTCGCGCCCCATCCAGACATTAACGAAGCGTCGTCCATCGCATCGTCGTTGAACGACGAAGGCGTTCGACGCCTGCGCGGCGTGAGCCGAGCGCTCGTGGTCGAAGACGACCCAGGCATTCGTCGCGCGATCGTGCGCATGCTCGTCAACTTCGGCGTGAGCGTCGAGCAAGCGTCGAGCGTGAAGCAAGCCGCGGGGATGCTGGTGCCGCCGCTCGATCTCGTGCTCGCCGACGTTCGCTTGCCGGACGGCAGCGGTCACTCCGTGATCGCGGCGGCGCTGCGGCTGACACCCGTGCCGGTGCTGGTCGCGATCAGCGGGGTCGCGTCGGCGAGCGAAGCGTTCGATCTCGGGCGCGCGGGCGCGGTCGCGTTCTTGGTGAAGCCGTTCGGACTCGGTGAGCTCGAGCGTTGCTTGCGCGAAGCATGTGAGGCCCGAGCGCTCCACGCGGGCAACGCGCGGGTGCTTTCACCTGCGGCCGAGCAAGCTTGGCAAGAGCTCGTGCGGCGTTGCGCGCTCACTCCGCGCCAAGCCGAGGCCGTGAGGCTCACGGCCGAAGGCACGCGACGCGCGGATCTTCCGAAGGCGCTCGGCATTTCTGAGAGCTCATGCAAGACGCTCGTGCGCCGCGTGCTGCATCGCTGCGGCACGGGGCGCCTCGCCGATCTCGCGTTTGCCGTGCTTGCAGCGCAGGACGAGCCGAGCGGGCTCATCGCGAGCGGCGGCCGCTCCGTGATGCCTAGGACGCCGTCGTCGTCAACAGCAGCTCAGCAGCCCTCCGCGGACGCGTCTCCACGGCCGCGGCGAGCGCGTTCAGACGATTCAACCTGACGTGCTGCTGAATCCGCTCGGTGTTCTCGGTCGATAAGGATTCGAAGCGAATGCCGCAGCCAGCGGGCCTTCCCGAGTCGGGCGAATTGCGCTTCCAGAGCACGACGGCCTGCGCATGGATCGGCTCGCGTGGCGCGAGCTCGAAGGTCAGCTGCATGGTCGCGCCGACATCGACGTTGCGAGCGTCGCGCAGATGCTCGTGCGCGAGCTCGACGAATGCGCCGCCGTAGCTGAGGTTCGACAAGCGAGCCCACAGCGCGCCCGAGACGATCGCCGAGACGTCGGTCGACACGCGCAACAAACGACTGCGCTCGTACGGTGACGTGAGGCTGGTCTCAAGGGTCGCGAACACGATGCGATCGTTTGCGACCGGGCGGCGCAGCCATGCAAAGCGGCCGTACGAGTTTTCATTGCCGCCCATGCTCGAGCCGAGCACGACGTAACCGGGACCTTGGGTGGCGCTCAGCTCCGCGCCGCCTTCTTCGTGCGCGTAGCGCGGCAACAGCGGCCGCGCGGCTTTTTCATCGGCGACGACCACGTCCACGCGCATGCGCACGACTTCTTCGTACGTGAGCGGATGCGCCGATGCGGGCGCGCGCTGGACGGAGAGCCCGTGTCGCTCGAGCTGTTGTTCGAGCGCGAGCTGCTCTTTCGGGCCGCGCTCTGCGACGAGCACGCGCGGCGGTCGCAAGAAGAGCTGCGTTGCAGCGTGTCGGCCGGTTGCATCCGCGAACAACACGGCGAGCAACTCGGTCTTGCTAGCGACGCCGGTGCGCTCGAAGATGCCTTTGAGGTGATTGTTGACCGTGTTGGGCTTGAGCCCGAGTGCGCGCGCGAGCTCGCCAACACTGCACGTACCGGTAGCGAGCAAGAGCAACACGTCCTGCTCACGCGGGGTCAGACTAGCGGCGCGCGCGAAAGATCGAACGTGCGTCGCGAGAGTAGCGATGTCATTCATGCGCTTGCCTTCCGAGCTTTGATGAATTCGTTGGAGGGGCGCCGGCCCACACCAAAATCGATCGTCACCGTACCGGGCCAGCGCAGGACCGGTCTGTCATCCCAAAGGTATCTGACCAGATGATCAGTTGTCAGGGGCTAAGTCTGGCTATGGGCCGCCACGCGCGGCCAAACGCGAGCCCCTCGGAGGAGATTCGGCGCGCGAGCTTTGCCGACTCGGCTCATTCCCAGACGGGAATCGGGAACGGCGTGCCGGGACGCGCGAACAGGTAGCCCTGAAGAAGATCGCAGCCGATCTCGCTCAGCGAGTCGCGTTCGGCGATCGTCTCCACGCCTTCAGCGATCACGCCGATGTCGAGGTCGGCGCAGAGCTGCACGAGCAGCGTTGTGAGCCTGTGCTTGACCGGGTCCTTGTCGATACCGCGCACGAGCGCCATGTCGATCTTCACCAAGTCCGGGCGCAGCAGCGCAAAGCTATTGAGGCCCGAGTAGCCTGCGCCGATGTCGTCGATCGCGACGCGAAAGCCCATCGCACGCAGCGTCGCGATTCGCTTCTCGACATCGGGAACGGTCTCGAGCTGCGCGCGCTCGGTGATCTCGAGCACGATGCGCGAGGCCACGCTCGAAAGCGGCGCGGTCGGCGCGTACAGATCGGGGTCCGCGAGATCGATCGGGTGCAGGTTCACGAGCAGCGGCATGCCCTCAGGCACTTCCTTTGCGGCTTGTGCGCAGCGAACACGCACGGCGCGGCCGAGCTCGTGGAGTCGCCCGAGCTTGTTCGCGGCGCCGAGCAAGAGCACCGGGTTCGCGAGCGCATTTTCCTGGGTGCGCATCAGCGCTTCGTAGCCAAAGACATCGCGAGCCGGCCAGACGACGACCGGGTGAAACACCATGTAGAGCTCGGCGAGCGCGCGCTCGAAGACCTCGGTGAGCTGCTCGAGCTCCGCGCTGTCTTTACGCGTGACCTCATGGGCGTGGCGCCGCACCTCGGCGAGGTCGCGCATCTTCATCACGCGCGAGATCTCCGCGAGCAGTCGCGGCGGGTCGATCGGCTTGGTGAAGTAGCCGGTGGCTTTGAGCTGCATCGCGCCGACGGCGCTCTCCGTGGTCGGTGCGCCCGTGATCAGGATGACGGGTAGGTCGGGATCGGTGTCGCGTACGAACTGCAACAGCTCAAGGCCGCCTTCGTAGGGCATGTGAAGGTCGGAGAGGATCAGGTCGAAGCTGCCCGCGGTCAGCAGGCGTTTGGCTTCCGACACCGACGACGCAGGCGTGACTTCGTAGCCGCCTCCTCGCAGCGCACGCGCGAGCGCTGCGCGCACTTGATCCTCGTCATCGACGATCAGAATTTGGCGTTTGCTAGTGGCTTCCTGCGTGGTCACGTTCGATTGAGCCTTTGGGTCCATGGGAGTGCGCTGCTCAGCCTTCAAGTCCATGGCGGTCTCCTGCATCGGTGATTCCTAACTGCCGGCACTTTTTGTAGAAGTGCGAGCGCTCCGTGCCGAGCGCTTCAGCCGCAGCGCTCTTGCTGTTGCCGTGCGCGGCGATCGCCTCGGTGATCACCTGGCGTTCGATCTCGGTCATGAGATCGCGAAGGTTCGCGCCGAAGCGATAGAGCGAGCCGCGGCTGGAGCGCGGTGCGCTAGTGCCCATCGTCAAGATCTCGCGCACTTGCTCGGCATCGATCTCGCCGGGGTGCAAGATCGCGAGGCGCTCGACGAGGTTGTGAAGCTCGCGCACGTTGCCCGGATAGTCGTGGCTGCGCAGCGCGACCAGCGCGTCGGCTTTGAAATGCAGGCCGCTCGCCGCTTTGCCCGGACGACACAAGTGCTGCACGAGCGACGGGATGTCGTCCTTGCGCTCGCGCAGCGGAGGCACGCGCAACGTGAGCACGTTCAGCCGGTAATAGAGGTCCTCGCGGAAGCTGCCGTCCTCGACCATCGTGCGCAGATCGCGGTTGGTGGCTGCGAGCACGCGCACGTCGACGGTCAAGCTGCGCGTTGCGCCGACGCGCTCGAGCACGCCTTCTTGCAGCACGCGCAAGAGCTTCACTTGCATCGGCATCGGCATGTCGCCGATTTCGTCCAGCAAGAGCGTGCCGCCATCGGCTAGCTCGAAGCGACCTTTGCGCGAGCTGACCGCGCCGGTGAACGAGCCTTTTTCGTGGCCGAACAGCTCGCTCTCCGCGAGATCCTTCGCCACCGCGCCGCAGTTGAGCTTGATGAAGGGGCCGTGCCGGCGCCCCGACGCAGCGTGAATCGCCGCGGCGACGAGCTCCTTGCCGGAGCCGTTCTCGCCGAGGATCAGCACGCGGCCATCCGAGGGCGCGACCTTGCTGATCAAGTTCTTGAGCGTCTGCATCGCGGCGCTCTCGCCGATCAGCTCCGCGCCTGAGGTCAGCTCGGCTTGCAGGCGCGTGTTTGCGTCTTGCAGGCGGCTGAAACGCAGAGCGTTGTGCACAGTGACCAACAAGCGATCGCGGTGCACAGGCTTTTGCACGAAGTCGTGCGCGCCGAGCTTGGTTGCTTGCACCGCTTGCTCGAGCGTGCCCGCACCCGAGATCACGACCGCCGGGATCTGCAGGCCGCGATCGCGCACGCGCGTGAGCATCTCGAGGCCGTCCATCTCCGGCATGTGGATGTCGAGCAGGATCAGATCGATCCCGCCGCGATCGATCATCTCGAGCGCTTCGACGCCACTGCGAGCCTGATCGACCTCGTAACCTTCCTGCGCGAGCATGCGGCGAAAGGCGGTAGCCAAATCAGGATCGTCATCGACGACCAAGATCCGATGCGTCACGTAAGCCTCCGAATGCGCTGTTGGGAAACGCTCTTGATCGCCTTGGCCGGATCGACCGCGGGCATGATCGGAGCGGTGTTCGCGCGCTCACGCGGCGGGCGTTTGGGTGCATCGGGCACCACCACCTCTGGGCTCGGCTCGTGCACGCTGTAGCGACCGGGTGACTCGGCCAGGAACGAGCGGTTGCGGCCGGCGCGCTTGGCTGCGTAGAGCGCGAGGTCCGCGGCTGCGACGAGCCCTTCGCCTTTTGCGACGGGCGGGCCTGCCTGCGTGTGCGCGATGCCAATGCTCACGCTCACCGGGATCACTTTGCCCTCGAACTCGATGCGCATGGCGCCGACGATCTTGCGCAGGCGTTCGGCAAACATCCGGATGCCTGCGACGTCGACGCCGCGTGCGATCACGACCAGCTCCTCACCGCCGAAGCGCGCGACGACGTCTTCGGTTC
>JAYUYY010000768.1:0-3764 GCA_043752225.1 Sandaracinaceae bacterium
GGCGCCGGGGACGGCGATGGTGACGGGGATGGCAGCGGGGATGGCAGCGGGGATGGCAGCGGTGCTGGCAGCGGTAGCAGTGATGGAAGCGGAGGCTCGAGCGGCGCAGGCTCGGATCCGAATCAGCCCGCAGCGCCCGGCGCACCGCCCGCCTTCGCGCCCAACTTCCCAGGCGCCGGCAATAGCGGCGACGGCGAGCCGCTGACCAACGGCGAGCTCTGCGATTACGTGCCGCTCAACGGCGCGCCGACGGCGAACGAGATCACGACCTGCTACTTCGGCGCTGACAATCCGGTACCGGCCGCGACCCTCGAGCAAGTGCTGGAGTGCGTCGATGGCGCGGACGTCGTTCACATCCGGCTCACGTTCAACCCGGACTTCGTCGACAACACGTACGGCCCCGAGGGCTCGATCGGTTGGAACCCCAATCGCCCGCACACCTGGCGCGACCTCTATAAGAGCGACCACGCCGAGATCGTGATGAACGACGAAAATGGCGACCCCATTTTCCAGTTCAAGCTCGACTACATCTCCGAAGACCCGACCGCCGAGTCCGGCTACGACTCGCTCGGCGTGAGCGGTGGCGACGGCCTCGTGATCCTCGGCGATGCCGCGTGGTTGGTCGATTACTCGACGTCGATCGTGAAGAACGTCAACGACCGCGGCTACTACACCGACTACCTGGTCAACTCGCCGGTCACGGACGCGGACTACACGCCGAACCCCGACGCGCCGGACTGGGACTATCGCGTCGTCTATGAAGCGTGGGTCGACGTCAGCGCGTTCGGCGACGCGGGCTTTGGCGGCGCGACGATCGAATTCGTGCACGCTTCGCCGGCCAAATCGTCGAGCGACACGATCGAAGTGACGCCCGGCGAGTGCCCGCCGGACTTGTGCGTCGAGATCGACGGCAGTTGCTACAACTCGCCGCCCAACGATGAATGCGATCCCGCGGTCGAAGAGTGCGATGGCATCTGCGAGGTCGATCGACCGGACGCCGATTGCGGCACCGGCGAGCCACCGCCTGGCAACAGCTGGTGCGAGTCGATGATCCCCGACGACATCGATTGCCCGGACGAAGTTTGCACCCCGACGCGCCCCGACGACGTCGACTGCAGCGATGGCGTCTGCGATCCCGCGTTGCTGATCGATGCCGATTGCAGCGACGACGTCTGCAATCCGCTCGCGCCCGACGACATCGACTGCGGTGAGAACGTTCCGCCGCCCGGCGACGGCGTCTGCGTGCTCGATCGACCCGACGTCGACTGCCAAGACCAGTATTGCGAGCCCACGCGCCCCGACGACGTCGACTGCTCCGACGGTGAGTGCGTAGTGGACCGTCCCGACATCGACTGCGGAACGTCGTATCCGCCGACGGTGGACGAGCCGGTCGACTGCCTCGACACGCCTGAGATCCCCGCCTGTAACGTGGACTGAGGCGTCACGCTCCGCGCCGTCCCTGATGGGAACGCACCCGCGTTCTCTCGTCAGGGACGCGCGCGTTTAAGGCCGAGCGCGGCGTGGCCCGATGGCAGTTCGTGGTGGAGCGTGCGATGCGCGAAACGCTGCGTGAGCTCACGCTTTGAAGGTGTCGTAGCGCGATGCGCGTGGCGCGATGCGCGTTTCGAGCGCGTGGCGCTCGGCGACCGACATCGGCGTGTGGACGCGGCCGGCTTCCAGGTTCGTGCGCACCTCGGCGATCGAGCTGCAGCCGATGATCACCGTGTCCGCGAGGCTCGACGCGTAGCGGATGAGCTCTTCGGGCGTCGCAGCGCGGTCCTTCAGCAACACGCCGGCCGCCATCACCTTCATCCCGATCACGCCAATGTCGCGGTTGCGCGCTTCCGCGACCACCGTGCTCACGAACGGGCTGCGCACCGGATCGGCCGGGTTAATCGCGCATAGCACCGTGTCGACCGGATAACGGCGCATGGCTTCTACGAGAATCGCCGGATCGTGGTGGCCGGTGATGCCGACGTAGCGCACGCGGCCGTCGGCACGCGCGCGCTCGACGGCTTCGATCGCTCCGCCCTTACCGAAGATGCGATCGAGATCCTCGAGCTCGCGCAGATCGTGCAGCTGCCACAGGTCGAGGTGATCGGTGCCGAGCCGGCGCAAGCTGTCATCGAGCAGGCGCAGCGCGCCGTCGCGGTCGCGCGCATGCGTCTTCGATGCGAGGAACACGCGCTCGCGTGCACCGGGGCCGGCCGCGCGAAACGCTTCGCCGTAATAGTCTTGGCTCTGCGCGTACGCGGGTGCCGTGTCGCAGTAGCGCACGCCCAAGCGCAGCGCTTCGACGATCATTGGCACTGCCTCGGCGCTGCGGCCGACCGTGCGCAGGATGCCTTCGCCGCCGAGCGAGACCGCCTCAACGCTTTCGCCCGTGCGTCCAAGCGTTCGCAACGCGGCAGGGCCTTGCGGATGCGACGGTTTTGGCATGGGTGTGATCACAATCCAGCATACCCCGTTAGGCGTTGAACGCTGAGAGGCGGCGCCGCACGCGCTCGACCAGACGCTCGACCTTGCGCTGGACGCGGCGCTGTATGCGGCTCACGCGATCGAGGCCGGCATTCGGATCGAGGCTCACCGCCGCGAAGGCTTGGCGAATCGCGGCTTCTTCATCGCACGATAAGGAGAGCGCCATCGCGCCGGCGTTGAGCTTGGCTTGCTCAATCGTGCTCGCGCCGACCACCACGGCTGATAGCCCGGGCTGTGCGAGCAGCCACGCGAGCGCGACCTGAGCGACGGTGGCGCCGTGCGCGCGTGCGATCGGCGCGAGCGTTTGTGTCGTCGCATCGGATACGCGCGCGAGGTTCGTGGGATGAAAGCGCGCGCTCTCGCGTCGCCCATCGCCGACCGCGAAGCGCTCGCGCCGCACGTCGCCGGAGAGCAGGCCTTGCGCGAGCGGCGAATACGCGAGCACGCCGATCTGCTCACTGCGCGCGAGCGGAAGAATCTCGGCCTCGGGCCAGCGCTCGAGCAGGTTGTAGTGGACCTGATTGCTCGCCAGCGGGATCGCGCCCAGCGCCGCTTGCGCGCGCCGCATCTGCGCGGCGTCGTAGTTGCTTACGCCGATCGCGCGCAGCTTGCCGGCGCGCTGGAGCTCGGCGAGCGTGCCCATCGTGTCTTCGATCGGCGTGTCGGGATCGGGATGATGCACTTGCACGAGATCGAGCACGTCCACGCCCAAGCGCTGCAAGCTGCGCTCGACCTCGAGCCGGATCGACTCGGGGCGACTGTTGCGCCGCACCGCTTGCTCGCGACCGCTCTCGTCTCGGAAGCGATAGAGCACTTGCCCGTGTGGATCATCCCAGCGCAACCCGACCTTGGTCAGGATCTGCACGCGATCGCGCATGCCCGCGATCGCGCGACCGACCAGCTCTTCCGAACGGCCGTACTCGTACAAAGGCGCGGTGTCGATCGAGGTGATGCCAGCTGCGACAGCCTGGCGAATCGTCTCTTCGCGCTGGCTCGCCTCACGGCTGAGCGACGAAAGGGCCATCGCACCGAAGATCACGCGCGAGAGCTGTAGCTCGCTGCGCCCGAGCGTCACCGTGGAGGGTGTTTGCATGGTTGCCGACTTTACAGCGATCACGCGGCGGCGCGCACGGTTGTAATCGCTGTAAAGGCGGCGGAGGCTCAACCCGCATGCAGCTTCGCGCGATCACCACCTCCGCACGCCTGCAGCCAGATTCAATGCAGCCTTCATCCGAAACCACGCAACCATTGTCCTCGAGCGCCCGTCCGCCGGGACCGCCGCCCAT
>JAYUYY010000769.1:0-9389 GCA_043752225.1 Sandaracinaceae bacterium
AAGCAGGCTGTCGTAGATGCCGGTGCTGACCGGTAGCTCGAAGGTCACCTCGAGGTTGCCCGCTTCTTCACGCGCGTGATGGTAGCGATAGCTGCCCGCGAGCTTGACGTCGTAGAGCGAGTACCAGCTGAGACCTTTGCGTCGCAGGTCGGAGCGAATGCCGACGTCCAGGTCCGTGCCGTTGAGCGTCATCGGCAGCTCGAGCTTGTCGACGACCATCTCCGTCACCTCGCGCGTGCCCTGTGAAGTGACCTCCACGCGCTTGGTTTCGCGCTCCACCTCCCAGCGAAACATAAGCTTCGGTGCGTTCTGGGCTTGCGGTGTGCCCCACAAGTCCTGCACCTCGCCTTCGAGCACCGGGCGCTGCTCGCTGGTGCGTCCGAGTGTCACGCCGCCGAGAATCATCCAACCGATGCACGCGATTCCGAACACGATCGCGATCGCGATAATCCGCCTGAAGCCACCCATGATCTCCTGCCTTTCACGCCCATGACTTGGTCGTGAGGCGACGCTAACGAACGCGTATGCAGCGCTCGTGACCGAGCCGTGCAAGACCGCCGGCAAGATTGTGAAGAAGCCGTGCAAGTCGCGGCAACCTCATGCGTTCATGGCGATACGCGCGCAATCGCTGCTACTTTGAGCGCAGCCGATGCCGAAGATCCTGATCGCAGATGACGATGCACACCTGCGCGAGGTCGTCCGCTATGCGCTCGAGCGCGCGGGCCACTCGGTGATCGAAGCCGCGGATGGCGCCCAGGCGCTGCGCGCGTTCGCGAGCCACGCACCCGATCTGATCGTGCTCGACATCCTGATGCCCGAGGACGACGGCCTCAGCGTCTGCCGCGACATTCGCGCGCGCAGCAAGGTGCCGATCATCTTCTTGTCGAGCCGCGACGAAGAGCTCGACCGCGTGCTCGGCCTCGAGCTCGGCGCCGACGATTACATGACCAAGCCGTTCAGTCCGCGCGAGCTCGCCGCACGCGTGGCTGCCGTGCTGCGTCGTGCGAACGCCAGCAGCAACAGCACGAGCGAGGCAGCGGAGATCCTCACGCACGGTCCGCTCAAGCTCGATCTCGGCCGTCACGAGTGTCGGTACGGCGATCACGCGATCACGCTGACGGTGACCGAGTTCGAGCTGCTGGTGGCGCTGACGCGCGCGCCCGGTCGCGTGCTCGAGCGCAGCGATCTCGTGCGCCGCGCGTATGGCGACGATCATCACATCACCGAGCGCACCGTCGACAGCCACATGCGCCGGATTCGCGCCAAGCTCGCAGCCGTCTCCGCGGATCCGATCGAGACCGTGTACGGGCTTGGCTACCGCATGCGCGAGAAGCTGGAGTAGCGCGTGCGGCGCTTGCCGAGCATTCGCGTGTTGTTGCTCGGCGCCAACGCGGTGGTGTTGCTCGCGCCGATCATCGCAGTGATCGGCTTGCGGCTCTACGACGTCGCGCTGCTGCGCCAGACCGAGCGCCAGCTGGTCGCTGAATCCGTGCTGATCGGCGAAGCGTTTCGCGATGCCTACGTGCGCGCAGGCGCGCCGCCTAGCGAACGCTATCGGCCACCCGCGAAGAGCGCAGATCACTACACGCCGATCGAGCCGATGATCGACATCGGCACCCCGGTGCTCCCGGCCAATGCGCCGCGCAGCACGGGCGCCGCCGCGCAGCCCGCGTTCGACCCGGTCGCGCAACGCGCAGGCCTTGCCGTCGAGCCGCTGATGCAGCGCGCGCAGACCTTCAACTTGAGCGCGGTGCGCGTGCTCGATGCGCGCGGCTGCGTGATCGCGACCACGCGCAGCCAGAGCGGCGAATGCTTAGGCGGCGCTCCGGAGGTGCAGCGCGCGCTCGGCGGTCGCTACGGCGCGAGCATGCGCGAGCGCATCAGCGACGAGCCGGCGCCGCCGTTTGGCGACCTGCGGCGGCGCGGCAGCGTGCGGGTCTTCACCGCGCTGCCGATTTGGCATGACGGTAAGCTGATCGCGATCGTCGCCGCTTCGCGCACCGGGCTCGATGCGCTGTCCTCGCTTTGGCAAAACCGCCGCGTGCTGCTGCTCGTCGGGCTCGCCGCGCTCACGTTGCTGTTCGCTGCTGCGTTCTTTTTTGCTTGGACGATCGGGCGACCGTTGCGTGTGCTCACTGCGTCGGCGCGCGCGATCGCGGCCGGGCAGCACGTGCCCGACCTCGAGGCTCGCGGCTTGGTACCGCGCGAGATCGCCGTGCTTTCCGAGGTGCTGCGCGAAATGACCGATCGCCTGCAGCGCCGCGCCGACGAAGCCGCGGAGCGCTCCGCCGACGTGAGCCACGAGCTCAAGACGCCGCTGTCCGCGATCCGCGGCGCGATCGAGCTGTTGCGCGATAGCGGCGACGAGATGGCGCAAGAGCAGCGCGAGCGCTTCATCGCCAACATCGACGCCGACGCCGAGCGCATGGAGCGGCTCGTCACGCGCTTGCTCGCGCTCGCGCGGATCGAGAGCGAAGCGAGCAAGCACGCGGAGCCGATCGAGGTCGTCGCCGTGGTGCGCGCGCTGCTCAGCCGCTACGACGACGTGCAGCTCGAAGCACAAGCCGACCTGGGCACGCTCGCGATCCGCGAAGATCACCTCGCGAGCGTCGTGCTCAACCTGGTCGATAACGCCCGTCGGCACGGCGTGGGCCAGCCGGTGACCGTGCGCATCGAGCGCGAACGCGCGAGTGATCAGGCCCGCGATCCGGAGCGCCGCGTGCGCATCCAGGTCATCGATCGCGGCCCCGGCATCCGCGAGCCCAATCGCGCGCGTTTGTTCGACCGCTTCTTCACGACCGAGCGCGATCGCGGCGGCACGGGCCTGGGCCTCGCGATCGTCAAAGCCGTCGCCGATGCGCGCGGCGGAAGCGTTTCAGTCACGAGCACGCCGACCGAGACAACCTTCAGCGTCGTGCTGTAAGCCTCGCGATCACGGCAACGAGCGCGTGCGAAACGTCGCCTTGTACTTGCTGCGAAATACCTTGTGACAGCCCTTGCAGGTCTGCTTCAACGCAGCCTCATCGCCGCTCTTCGCCGCGGCGATGCCATCTTCGGTAAAGCTCAACCAGCTCGGCGTCGCGCTGTTCCAAGCCGGATCCGGCGCCAGCTTCGCGACGCGTGTGAGGCCCTTCGCGACCGCTGCAAAGTCTTGGGCCTCGAGCGGCTTCTGGAGGTTCTGCTCCATGAATTCTTGCAACGGACACATCGGTTGACCTTCATCGCCGCACGCACCGAGCTCCGCTGAAGGCTTGGGCGCTGGAGTCGGCGCGGCTTGGCTCGGCTTGTCCGCCGTGGCGGTGGCCGCACTCTTCTCTCGCGGCGCGGGCTTGCTCGCATTCTCGATCGCGGGCTTGGGCGCCAGCGCGCTCGGATCCGCGGGCTTCGCGCGGGGATCGGCCGCCGCTTCATTCGGCGGTACGACTTGCGTCGGAGCCGGTGTCGGCGCGATCTCCGCGGGTGCGGCGTGTGCCCGGTCTTCCTCGGGTTGCGGTGCCACGCCCGGCTCGGTGGCTTTCGTCGCCGTTCCATCCGGCTGCGTGCCCTCGCAGGCTGCGATCACTGCGATCACACACAACGCGATGCTGTGAAAGAGTGCGTTCCGCTTCGAGGGTGGTTGCTTCCGCTGGATCATGTTCATGGCGAGCACCGGTTTAACTCAAAACGGCACGCGCTTCGCCAACTTTTGAGCAGCGCTACGGAGCGAGCTGCAGAATCCAATCGCGGATCAGCGCCTGACTGGCCGGCGTCATCGCATCCGTCGGCCGCATCCGATCGCCGCGCTGAGGCTCTCCGCAGTTGATCTTCTCGAACAGAACGCTGCCGGCGAGATCGCCCGGCGCGACGCGCGCAAGGCCTGGCACTTGTCCGCTCGGCACCCCGACCAGGTTCGCGTAACCGTCGTTGAGCAAGTCGAGCCCGCCGCTGTCGGCCGCGGTCGGCGCATGGCAACCGCTGCAGCTTGCGTCGAAGATCGGCTTGATCTGGGTCTCGTAATTCACGTTCGCGGTCGTCGCGATCGTGGAGAGGCTGTCGCAAACCAATCCGCCGTTGCGCAGGCCGACTAAGATGGGGCGTTGCACGTAGGCGTTGGCATCGACGCGGACCGAGAAGTCGTCGCCCGTATAGAGATTCGTATTGGTGTCGGCCAGGAGATCTAGGTAAAAGGTCGTTCCGGCTTCAGCCGTGCGAATCGGAAAATAGTAATAGCCGAGCACGTCGGTGGTGATGCGGTGATTGACGCGCGTCGGGTTCACGGTCCGATCGCGCCCGCCCGGTACTGGATACCACTGCGTCGCCGAGCCGCGCCCGATGCCGATGTCGATCACCGCGACCGCGTCGCGCGTGTCGGTGACTTGGCCTTGGATCGCCATGCTTGAGAGGTAGAACGTCTGCATGGTCAACGACACTTGCCCGCTGCTCACCAACGCGCCGCGATACAGCGGCTGCATCCCGTCGGCGGTCGGCTCACCCGCCGAGACGATCAAGCGGTTGCCGACCATCTGTACCGTACGCGACGTGTTGAAGTACCCGCCCGCGTTCACGGTGATGCCGTTGCCGCTCGGACCTACGCCGCCCGAAAACGCGATCGGATGCGCGAGGTCGCCGTCATAGAGTCGCAGCTCGGTGGCCGCCGCGAGGTTCGAGACCTGAAAGGTCCGCGCATCGACGACGCGACCTTGCAAGGTGACGGTGACGCCCGAGCCCACCGAGATGCTCGCGCTCGCCGAAGGAATGCTCGTAAGGCCTGCGTTGTCGGTCACCGTCAGCGTCGCGGTATAATCGCCCGAAGCGCTATACGTGTGGCTCGGGCTGGTCGTGGTCGATGTAGTGCCGTCGCCGAAGCTCCATGAGCGGCTCACGATCGATCCGTCCGGATCGCTCGAGGTGTCGGTGAACGTCACGGCGAGCGGCGCTGGACCCGATGCCGAAGAGGGATTGGTGGTGAACGACGCGATCGGTCGCTGCCCGGTCGGCGTGCTCGAGCCCCGCACGCGCTTGAGCGTGTACGTCGTGCCCGTCGATGCGCCGCCATTGGTCTGCGTGAAATATGCCGCACCGTCGGGGCCGATCGCGATATCGACCGCGGGCGCGGATGACAGGTTGGTGATCAAAGCGGCTCCGCCGTCGAGCGCGGTGAGTTGATCGAGGTTCGTGCCGCTCATTCGATAGCGCGTGATTCCGCTGCGCGAAGCGTTTCCGACCAACATCACGTCGCCATTCGCGCTGTCGGCGAAGATCCCGCCACGCACGACGGTAATGCCGGTGGTGAACGGCTGCAGCGTCATGAGCACTCTAAAATTCGTATCGCTGGGCGCGATGAACTCGTCGTCGCCCGCGCTGCTCCAGCCGCCGTTCGAGCCGCGCGTCACACGCGCGACGCGATCAATATCGTCGCCGTTTTCGCTCACGTACATCACGTCAGCCGCCGGCGCGTTCGGATGGAACACGAAGCGAAACGGGTTGCGCATCCCGCTCGCCCAGACGCGCGAACGAATCGCGTTGAGATCCGACGTCGCAAACGGGTTGTCGGCGAAGCCGCGGCCATCGGTCTTGCTCACGCGCAGGATCTTGCCGTTGTATGCGTCGAGGTTTTGCGCGAGATCGCGTCCACCGTCATCGCCGACCGCGATGTAGATCGAGCTCGTGTCGTTGGGATGGAACTGGATGTCGCCCGCTTTGTGATAATCCGCGCGCCGCGGCAAGCCGCTCAACAACACGACCGTCGAATTTGCAACCGTGCGATTGAATGTCGTGTCGGCGGTGACGCGGATCAACCGCTGGTCGCTTTGTGTCGTATGAAACAGATACACATGCCGGTTGGTCTCGAACGCCGGATCGAGCTTCATACCTAATAATCCGGATTCCGCGCTCGAAAATACTTGCGATTGGATATCTAGAAAGACCTGGGGAGCGAGATATCCGCCGCTGCCATCCGACTGAAAGACCAGGATGCGGCCCACTTTTTCTGCGACGTACATTCGGCCGCTCGGGCCAAACTCGATCGAGAGCATCCCGTTCCCGCGGTACAGCGTTTCCTCGACGAATGCAGGATTGGAGACATCCGCTCGGCTCGTAGACACGCTGCAGAGAACCACGAAGATCACTAAACAGATCGACTGATAGATAGAATGATGCTGCATAAAACGACTCGCTAAATCACCACCTATGCGCGGGCTCACAGTGTCCAGTCGCTGGGTTCACGCGATTCGTCCTTGGGTCGATTTGCCCCGACGTGACACCGCTGCCGCGCGCATTTGGGACAACCCCGCACGGTGGTCACTGTGAGCGCTCGTGGGTTATGCTTCCCGCGTGTTGGGGGAAGACGATCCGAACGCTCAGTCGGCGCTGGAGCCGCGCATTCGCACGTTCACGCCGGCGTCGCTGATTCGCGGTCCGGCCGCGCAGCTCGGCAAAGACGGCGACCAGCTGCTCGAGGGTTGGCGGGAAAACCTGCTGAAGGGCGTGCTCGCCACGTCGACGATCGCGCTCATCCCGCCGCTCTTGATCCAGGGCTGGCAAGCGCTGCAAGGCGTGAGCGGAACTATCTCGGGCTGGTGGCTCGCGCTCGCGGCGTTCGTGACGCTCGCTACGGTCACGTTGTTACCGCTGCGCTATCGGCTTCGCTCCGCGCTGCTGCTGGCGATTGGTTACCTGTTCACGACTTCGGCGATTCTGATCGAAGGCTTGGCACCTGCGCAGTTCGTTGCCGTATGCATGCTGATCACGCTGTGCGTGCTCTTGCGCTCGACGCTCGTCGCGCTTTGGATGCTCAGCGGAATCGGGCTGACGATGGCCGCCGCTGCGCACCTGTTTTCACACGGCATCATCGCCCCGAACGCGCTGGGACATGTCGATGTCACGAAGCCTCTCAACTGGCTGCGCGTAGGGCTCTTCACCGTATTTCCGAGCGCGACAATGGCGGTCGCGACCAGCTATCTGCTCGACAAGCTGCACGAGACCGTGCGCCTGCGGACGATCTTGGTCAGGCAGCTGAGCGACGAGGTCGATCAGCGCGAGCTCGCGCTGGCCGAGCTCGAGCGTACGCAGGCGCGTTTGGTGCAGGCGCAAAAGCTCGAGGCCATCGGTCAGCTCGCCGCCGGCATCGCGCACGACTTTAACAACACGCTCTCGGTGGTGGCGCTCGAAGCCGAGCTGCTGCGGCACAAGAGTCAGGGCAATGCCGACGTCGCGCGCGGGGCCGATTCGCTGATCGCCGCGGCCGAGCGCGGCACCCAGCTGTCGCGGCAGCTCTTGCTGTTCGGCCGCACCGAGCCGACCGAGCGCGAGGTCTTGGACGCAGCGCGTCAGGTCGAAGAGTGCGTGCGCACGCTCCAGCGCCTGGTGCCTTCCGAGATCACCTTCGACATCGATCTCTCGAAAGAGGCGCTGCCGGTGCGCATGCTCGCGAGCGAGCTTCAGCAGATCGTATTGAACCTCGGCATCAATGCGCGCGACGCGATGCCGAGCGGTGGCGTGTTGCGGCTCGCGATCGAGCACCGCCAGCTCGACGTTGCAGCTGCCTCGCGGCTCGGGCTTTCGCCGGGCGCGTATGCGCTGCTGACCTGTCGCGATACCGGCGCGGGCATGGATGCAGCGACGCTCGCGCGCGCGTTCGAGCCGTTCTTTACCACTAAGAGCAGCGGTCGCGGCACGGGCTTGGGGCTCACCAACGTGTGGAACATCGCGCGTCGCGCCGGTGGCACGGTCGATCTGCAGAGCGCGGCCGAGCGCGGCACGACGCTCTGGGTGTATCTCCCGATCGCCAACGCGCCGGTTTCGATCTTGCCTGAGCCGCGACCCTCGATGTTGCAAGGTCGCGAGACCGTGCTTGTCGTCGAGGATGACATCCGCATTCGAGCGCTGCTCGTAACTGTGTTCGTCGACGCGGGCTACACGGTGCTCGATGCTGCGAACGCCGACGCCGCGCTGGCGCTCGAGCGCGAGCATGCGGGCGCGATCGAGCTGCTGTGCACCGACGTCGTGATGCCTGGCCGACCTGCGCGCGAGCTGATCGCCGAGCTGCGCGATCGCCGCCCGCAAATCGCGATCCTCGTCTGCTCCGGTTACTCGGAGGACGAGCAAATCGCGCGCGGCATCGAGCGTGGCGAGCTCATGCACCTCGCCAAGCCGTTCACGCGCAAAGCGCTGCTGACGAAAGCCCGCGCCGTGCTCGAGGCTGCGACTTCACGCTCGCGTTTAGGGCATTGAGCGCGCGCGCGCGATGCTCGAGACTCGCCGCATGCAGTCGCGTGTTGCTTGGCTCGCAGTGTGTTGGCTGCTCGGCTCGACCCCCCAGGCGCACGCGCAAGCGGTGCTCCAAACCGTCCGCGTCGCGATGCCCGATGGCGTTGAGCTCTCGACCGACGTGTGGACTCGGTTTCTCGATGCCGGCGCATACCCGGTGCTGCTGCGCCGGACTCCCTACGGCCGCGCGGTCACGCAAGAGCAAGCCAATAACCTGATCGCAGCCGGCTACGTGCTGGTCTCGCAAGACGTGCGCGGTCGCGGTGAGAGCGCGGGCGCATTCTTGCCGTTCTTCGATGACAAGGTCGATGGCAGCGCCACCATCGATTGGATCGCGACTCAAAGCTGGAGCAACGGCCGCGTGGGTACGTACAGCGCCTCGGCCGAAGGCATCGTGCAGTACATGGCGATGGCCGATGCGCCCGAGGCGCTGCGCTGCGCACAGGTGCTGGTGCCGACACATGATCTCTACGAAAGCTTCTTTCCCGGCGGCGCGTGGCGCACGGATCTAGGCACCAACTGGCTCACGAGCTTGGGCGCCACGGGCGCGCTCGATACGCTCAAGAGCCACGAGGTGCGCGATGACTTTTGGGATCGCGCCACGCTGAGCACCCGCGAAATGGCGAGCATCGATCACCCGGTGTTCATCGTCGGGGGGATGTTCGACATCTTTGCGAGCAGTGAGGTGCGTGCGTTCAATGAGCTGCGAGCGAACGTCGCGCCTGCTGCGCGCGCGGACGTCTTCTTGGTGATGGGCCCGTGGACGCACGGCGGTACCGGCGCTCGGCGCCAGGGCGAGCTGCTCTATCCGGCGAGTGCGATCTACACGGACAACGTGACCGACTTCGTCAGCTACTTCGACTGGTGCCTGCGCGACGCTCCGCGCCCGAGCTTGCCCGCGCTGCGTTACTTCATCACCGAGCTGACAGACACCGTCTCGGTCGATCCGATCGACAGCGCCCAAGTGATCGAGGCCCAAGGCGAGTGGCGGAACGCAGATAGCTGGCCCCCCGCGGGCGTGCAGGACGTCACGATGTTTTTACAAGCGGACGACCTGCTGAGCGGCGAGCAACCGAGCGCAGCTGCGGCGCAGATCGTGCTGCCGCTCGACCCGAGCGATCCGGCTCCATCGCTCGGCGGCG
>JAYUYY010000770.1:0-3757 GCA_043752225.1 Sandaracinaceae bacterium
GCGAGCTTGGCGGGCGTCTCGTTGCCCTGCTTGTAGTACCAAGACCACGCGAGGCCGACGCCCACGATCGCAGCGGCCGATCCACCCGCGAGCGCGACATAGGCACCTTGGTGCTCGACACCGATCGAGCCGAGCGCAGGCGCCAGCCAATGCACCCACGGCTCGAAGTGCGCGAGGCCGATCCAAACGTAGCCCGCTGCGACGGCGCCGAAGCCGAGCACGAGCAACGGGATCGTCATCGACGCCGGCGACTCGTGCGGGTCGTGATGACTGTGCTCGTTGTGCGCGTGATCGTCGTGGTGGTCGTGCGCCATCGAAGGACCACCGCGGTAGTTGCCCTCGAAGGTCAGGAAGTAGAGCCGGAACATGTAGAACGCGGTCATTGTCGCCGCGAGCACGAGCCCCGCGAACACCGCGTAGCCCAGCCCGGGCACGCCGAAGTAATCGCCGACGCTGAGCGCTCCAACCAGCACTTCGTCCTTGCTGAAGAAGCCGCTGAAGCCGGGGATGCCAGCGATGGCCAGACAACTCACGAGGAACGTCAGCCGCGTGCGCGGCATCCACTTCTTGAGCCCGCCGAGCAAGCGAATGTCGGCATCGCCGTGCGCGCCGACCGCGTGCATCACCGAGCCGGCGCCGAGGAACAAGCACGCCTTGAAGAACGCGTGCGTATAGACATGGAAGAAGCTGGCCGCGAACGCGCCGCAACCGGCGGCTGCGAACATGAAGCCGAGCTGGCTCACCGTGGAGTACGCGAGCACCTTCTTGATGTCGTTCTGCACGCAGCCGATCGTCGCAGCGACCAGCGCGGTGAGCGTGCCGACGACCGCGATGATCGCCATCGAGGTTGGCGCGAGCGCGAACACCGGCGACAGGCGGCAGATCAGGTAGAGGCCCGAGGTGACCATCGTCGCGGCGTGAATGAGCGCGCTGACCGGCGTGGGGCCCGCCATCGCGTCCGGCAGCCAGACGTAGAGCGGGATCTGCGCGCTCTTGCCGGCGCAACCGAGGAACAGCGCGAGCGTGGCCGCGGTCGCGACGCTGATGCCGGGCAGGATCAAGCCGGGCAGCACGACCGGACCGGTCATCAGCTCGGCCTTGGCGTTGATCACATCGAAGTCGAACGAGCCCGCGGTCGCCATCAGCAAGAACATGCCGATCAAGACGCCGAAGTCACCGATGCGATTGGCGACGAACGCCTTGCGACCGGCCGCGGCGTACGCCGGGTTCTCGTACCAAAAGCCGATCAGCAAGTAGCTGCACAGGCCGACGCCTTCCCAACCGACGAATAAGATCGGCAGGTTGCCGCCGAGCACGAGGATCAGCATCGAGGCGGTGAACAGGTTCAGGTACGAGAAGAAGCGCCCGTAGGACTTCTCCTCGCTCATGTACCCGGTGCTGTAGATATGGATCAGCAGGCCGATGCCAGTGACGACCAGCGTCATCACGCCGCTCAGCGCGTCCATCACGAAGCGCACGTTCACGGGCACGGCCTGATCGCGCAGCGTGAGCGAGAACCACTCGTACGCGGTGAAGCTCAGGACCGGGTTCACCCCGTCGCCGTGCGGCATGCCGAGCAGCCTCGCGAAGCACACGACCGCGAGCGCGAACGACGCTCCGACCGTTCCACAACCGATGGCGTGTACGGCGCTGCGCGACAAGAGCGGCGCGCGATCGCCGCGCAGCCGCCCGCCGACGCCGTTGATCAGCGCGCCGAGCAACGGTAACAAAACGATGCCTGCTAACAGCGCGGTCTCTTCCATAAAACTTTTGGGCGTCCCTATGCTCGGGAGCGTGAGCGCTCGTCAGTTGCGAAGTGAGTCGGCTTCGTCGGTGTGAACCGTCTTCTTGAGGCGGAACATGCTGATCACGATCGAGAGCCCAACCGAGGCTTCGGCTGCGGCGATCGCGATCACGAAGAACGCAAACACCTGGCCGGCGTGGTTCTCCGGGTTGAACCGGTTGAACGCGACCAGCATCAGGTTCACCGAGTTGAGCATCAGCTCGATGCACATCAGTTGGATGAGCGCATTGCGGCGGATCAAAAAGCCGATCGCGCCGATGCCGAACACGAGCGTCGAGAGCACGAGGTAGTGGCCGAGCTGAATGTGCATGTCAGTGGCCCCCGTGCGCTGCGACTTCGGCGGATAGCGCTTGCTCGCGTGCCAGCTGAGCAGCGTCGGCGCTCGCCTTGTCCGCTTGCTTCTTGCGGCTCGCGGCTAGCTCGGCTGCATTGCGACCGCGCGCGACGGCGATCGCGCCGACGACCGCGACCGTGAGCAGGATGCTGATCAGCTCGAACGGTACGAAGGCTTGCTCGAACAGGTATTCGGCAAAGCCGCTGACACCGCCGAACTGCCCGCACTCCGCGCCTTGGGCCTTCTCACAACCCTCGATGATCGGCGCGTCCGGCGTGACGCCGACCATGACCGACGCGACGCCGAGCGTGAGCAAGGCCATCAGCGACGAGGCGACGGACTTCAGCACGAGCCCGCGCGTCGTTGGACGCTCCGGCACCGCGGGGCCGATCAGCATGATCACGAACACGAAGAGCACGACGACCGCGCCGGCATAGACGATGATTTGAAGCGCGGCGAGCAAATGCGCGTGCAAGCTCAGGAACAAGCCCGCGAGCGCGACGATGTGCACGAGCAAGCTCATCGCGGCGCGGATCGGGCTCTTCACCACGATCGTGCCGATCGCTCCGAGCAACGCGACCAGCGCGCAGCTGAAGAACAGCGAGATACCCGCGGTGCTCATGAGCCGCCTCCGAGCACGAGCGGACGAGCCGTGTCACCGAGCGTGCGGACGCTGACTCCCCCCTGCGCTGCGGCGATGAACTCGTCGCGGAAGCGTTGGATGAGGCCGAGCATCGGCATCGCGGTGCCATCGGCGAACGCGCAGATGGTGTTGCCCATCATGTTGTTCGAGATGTCGACGAGCAGCGCGGCGTCTTCGGGCTTGCCGCGGCCTTCGCAGAGATTGTTGAGCACGTCGTGCAACCAGCCGGTGCCTTCGCGGCACGGCGTGCACTGGCCGCACGACTCGTGCGCGTAGAAGTGCATCAGGTTGCGCGCGACCTGGACCATGTTCACGGAGCTGTCCATGACGATCGCGCAGCACGTGCCGAGCATCGTGCCGAGTGCGCGATAGGTATCGACCCCCATCGGCACGTCGATCGCGCTCTTACCGTGCCACGCGTTGAGCGGGTGCTTCGGATCGGGCGCGTGCACGATTTGGTCGGGGCGCAGCACGGGCGTCGACGAGCCGCCGGGGATCACCGCCTTGAGCGGGCGATCCGCGTGCAGCATGCCGCCGCCGAGATCGTAGATGAGCTCGCGCAACGTGAGACCGACGGGCGCTTCGAACACGCCCGGCGTCTTCACGTGACCGCTCACGCCGTAGAGGCGCGTGCCGCCATCGTTGGGCAAGCGGCTCTGCGCCGCCCACGCCTTGCCGGTCATGCGCAGCACGTCCGGCACCGACGCGATCGTCTCGTCGTTGTTGACGATCGTCGGGCAACCGAACGCGCCCGACACCGCGGGGAACGGAGGCTTCAAGCGCGGCTCACCGCGCAAGCCTTCGAGCGAGTTCAACAGCGAGGTCTCTTCGCCGCAGATATACGCGCCCGCGCCCTCGTGCACCCAGATCGAGATCGGATGCGAGACACCGAACGGCGCGTTGCCGATGTAGCCGCGCTTGCGCGCCTCTTCGAGCGCCGCTTCGATGCGCTTGATCGACTTCACCAGCTCGCAGC
>JAYUYY010000771.1:0-3756 GCA_043752225.1 Sandaracinaceae bacterium
AAAGGGGCCGGCGAAGAAGGTCGCCAAGAAGCCGACCCCTGCGAGGAAGAAGAAGGCCGCGAAGGTTGCAAGTCAGCCCAAGCAGCCGAGTGATGCGGATGAGGCTCCGACGGAAACGTCGGGCTTCGCCTCATCCTCTTCAACATCCTCGGCAAACTGAGAGATTTTGAATCTCAGCAATCGCGGCTGTGCATAAAGCCGCCGGCACTCAGTGCCGGCGGCTTTTGCACTTAATCGATCACGCTTGCGCTGCAGCCGTGAGCGGCACGCGCCGCGCTGCCGCCATCAGCGGCTGCGGCGGTAGTGCTCAGGTGTTCGGCAGCTCGCTGGCGAGCAGCTGCGCAAGCCGCGCCTGATCGAGCTGCAGACGAAACACCTTCTCGCGCTCCACGTTCACGCTACCTGCAGCTGCACCGCGCGGCTTGCGTATGTAGCGGCGCGCCACGTAGGTGACGTCGACCATGCTCTCACCGCGATGTCCGCTGAAGTGCGCGGCGAGCAGTGCGGCGTCGCGCAGCAGCTCAGGTGGACAGGCCTCGTCGCGGCTCAGCGGCACGATCACATGGGCACCGGCGGTGTCGCGCGCGTGCAACCAGAGATCGTGCGGCCTGGCGTGCTTGAGTGTGAGCTCGTCGTTGGCTGCGGCGCCGCGGCCCACGAGGATCGGTCGCTCGCGATCGCCGCGCAGCTCGCGGTAGGGCAGGCGCTTGTGCTGCTGCGATCGCGTCGTGGGCTGAGCGTCTGCGCTCTCCTGGAGGTGCACACCGAAGCGCCGTGCCTGCTGCGCCAGCGCCTCGATGGCGCGCTCATCGCTGGCTCGAGCGAGCGCCTCTTGCAGTTGCGCGAGCTCGTCGCACTCGCGATCCGCGATCACGAGGCGTTCGGCCGAGATGCGAGCGCCGCGGTCGAAGCGCTTGGCGAGCCGGAACCAGGCCTCCGCCTGGGCGCGCGTGTCGAGTGCCGGGTCCAGCGCCAGCTCGATCCATGCCGCTGGATCCTGCGTGTAGTCGAGCACGCGGGCACTGCTCGCACCGCGTGGCACCTGCGCCAGATTCGCGAGCAACAGCGTGGCATCAGCGCGCAGCTTGGGTGCGCGCTCGACGCGCGCGGCCTCGGCTGCGATCGCGACGCGCTTGCGTTCGAGGCGCTTCTTGGCCGCTCGCAGCCCGCGCTGCAACGCGTCGCGGGAGGCCGCGAGCAGCGTCTCGCCCGCCGAATGCAGGAGCGAGCTGCCGATCAGCTCGAGCGCTTCGAGCGTGTCGTCCCAGACGATCTCGCGGCCGTGCGCCGCACCGACCTCGTACGGCGAGGCGCGTTTGCGCGCGTGCAGCGTCGCGAGCACCTGATCCTCCGCATCCAGCAGCACCAGCTCGGGCTCGGCGCCGAGCTCGAAGACCACGCGCTTTTTGCCGTCGGTGCGCGTCACGCGCAGCTCGACCACGTGCGGAGCGATGCGTGCGAGGTCGTCGACCCGCGCGCCCTCGATCTCCTTGCGCAGCTTGAGTGTGAAGGCGTTGGCGGGTTGCCCGTGCGGGCGCGTCGCGAGCAGGCCGACACCGTGCGCGCCGCGGCGGAGCGAAACGATCAGCACGCCTTTGTAGCCGCTCGAAGCGAGCGTGAATGCGAACAGGTCAGCGCTCGGCGCGTCGATGCGTCGCACGCGTGCTCCGCGGAGCAACGCGAGCGGCCTCATGGCGTGTCGTCGAGCGTCTCCGCGTCCTCGTCGTCTGCACCGTCTTGGTCGTCCGACTCGTCCTCGTCGGATTCATCGGATTCGTCGGGTTCATCGCCATCGAGCTCGTCGCCCTCGGCCTCCTCGGCGTCGGCGGCTGCCAGGAGCTCTGACATCAGGCGCTGGATGCGCTTGGCGACGTCGAAGCCGCGCTCGGCATCCACGCTGACGAAAGCTTCCGAAGTCGAGGCCTGGCCGATGACCTCGAACGCGTCCTCGAGAGCCGCCTGCGAGAAGCTGGAGCGATGACCCATCGCGCGCAGCGTGGCGTAGACGACGTCGCCCTTGGGGCGCTGCGTCTCGAGCGGATCGAAAGCACGCACCAGCCCGAGCTGCTCGCACACGGGATCGGAGTCTTCCGGCTCCCAGACGCCGCTCGGCGCCCACACGTAGTGGCGCGACTCCACGCGCGGCAGGCGCGCGACGTAGGCAGCCAGCAGCTCACGGCTGCGGGCGCCCGGCGTGAGATCTGCGGGCGTCGGCAGCACGACTGCGCGTACGTTCAAGGCCTGCGCGGCGTCGATCACCCACTGCAGCGACGCCTCGAGCGCGTCATCGAAGCGCAGCGGACCACGTGCCGAGACCAGGCTGCTGCGCGGCGCCCGCAACGCGATCGCGAAGCCTTCCGGGAGCGCGCCGCGCCAGCTGGCCAGGGTGTTGGCGCGTGGCAGCGGATTGCGAAGGGCGAGCTCGGCGAAGCGCAGTGCGCCTGTATAGGTGCGACCGGGTGCACGATCGAGAATGGAGCCGGCTAAAAGCATGAAAATCGGGGCCTGCTGCGGAACCGGCGCCTGGGGCGCGAGTTGGGCGGGGGAGGGTGGCAGCTTAGTGACGTCTCGTCCACTCGCACCGCCTGACGCACTGCATGTGCGGGGGCACCGAGGGCCCACGGGGCCGATGGACACCGCCGAAATTGACTGATCCGCATCGGATCCTCTACAAATGTCGCGGAGATGCCGATCGCTGCCGTGTCCCTTCGGATGCGACTTCGAGGGCTAGCCGCATGGAGACCGACCTAGGGATCGTGTGTGGTGACTGCGCTGCTTGGAGTGCGCTGGGCGTACCGAGTTGCGTGGTCTGCGGGCACGATCTTTCGTGCTTGGGGGAAGCGCATCCAGTCGCTGCGAAGGCTGTTGGAAGCGTGGTATCAGAGACGGGTCCGAAAGCCCGGAAGGCACCCAGTGCAGAGCTGTCCGAGGAAGAACTGATGGAGCAAGCACGCAATTACGTTTGCAAGGAGTGCTCGACCGCCGTCCCGTCGGGACACAAGTTCTGCGGTACTTGCGGCGCCTCGGTTCCACCTGAAGTCGTCGAGCTGCGCACCAAGTACTTCGGCACCATGCAGACGCCCGGTAAGGCGCGGCTGATCCTGATCCGCGGTGAAGGTGGCGTCGACGGTCTCAGCTACATGCTGCAGGGGACCGAGCACCTGGCGGGTCGCGAGGACGGTCAGATCCTGTTCCCCGAGGACAGCTGGCTGTCACCGCGGCACGCGAACTTCGTCTACGAGAGCGGCCAGCTGGTCGTGCGTGACGAGGGCAGCCTCAATGGCGTCTACGTGCGCGTGCGCACGCCGGTGGCGCTCGGCTTTGGCGACACGTTCCTGTGCGGCGAGCAGCTGTTCAAGGTCGAGCCGGCTCCGCGCGATACGGCGGGCCCGTCGCCGGACCAAACGTATTTCTACTCTTCCCCGCGCAAGCGCTGCACGTTCAAGCTGACGCAGCTGCTGACTGGCGGCGGGCAGGGCATCGCGTTCTGCGCGCTCGGTCCGACCGCCGTGATCGGGCGCGAAGAGTGCGACCTGAACTTCCCGGTCGACGTGTATATGTCCGGCACGCACGCCAAGGTCGAGATGGTCGGCGACGGGGTGTTCAACCTCATCGACAGCGAATCGAAGAACGGCACCTACGTGCGAATCAAAGGTCCACAGCGTTTGCAGCACGGCGACTATCTCTTCCTCGGGCGCGAGCTGCTCAGAGTGGAGATGACGGCGTGAGCAAATACGACTTTCAACGTGATGGCGT
>JAYUYY010000772.1:0-3747 GCA_043752225.1 Sandaracinaceae bacterium
GAGCTCTTGCGGGCGCGCGTCGATCGCCGGCTCGGCCACCTGCAAGCCGCGCGAACGCGGATCGTCGCGGTATGCGAGCGCTTGCAGCCGCGCCAGCACGTCGGCTGGGATGCGGTCCGTTACACGCTCGCCGAAGTGCTGCTGGTGAGCGGCGAGACCGAAGCCGCGTTGAACGTCGTGCGCGAGGCGCTCGCGGCGTACGGAACCGATCAAGACCTGCACTTGGTGCGCATCATGCTGTGCCGGCTCGAAGCGATCGTGCTGTGCCGGCTCGGCCAGGTCGACGAAGCACGCGCGCGACTCGCGCGGCTGATCGAGCGCGTGGTGGCAACGCAGCACCCGCTCTTGCTCGCGCGCCTGCACGAGGCCGCTTTTGAAGTCGCGCTCGAGGCCGGCGAGCGGCAGAGCGCGCTCGAGCATCTCGCAGCGATGGAAGCGGCGATCGAACCGACCGGCAACCCCGCGCTGCTCGCGCTCTTGCACAGCGCGTCGCAGAGCGCGCGCGAGGCGGGCATCTCGGGAAGGTCGCTCGGCTCGAGCCCGCCTGCGGACTTCGAGGTCTCGACTGTCGTCACCGCAGTGTCGAGCGCGGCGTACCGTCGCAAACGGCCCACGCCTTCGCCGAGATGACAGCCGCAGAGCACCGGATGCTTTTGACAGGCCGCAACCCGCATCCCACGCTCGCAACATGATCGACCCGTCGCGCGCGCGCGCCATGCAGCTGCCGGAGCTCGGTGAGCTGCGCGTGCTCTACGCCGATCCGCATACGCTCCCGGTCGAACAAGCACGCGCGCTCTACCTGCCGCGTCTCTCGGACGCCGAGCGCGCTCAACACGCTCGCTTTCGCTTCGACGAAGATCGGCACACCTATCTCGTAGCGCACGCGCTGGTCCGCACCGTGCTCGGCGGCATGCTCGGCGTTGCAGAGACCGCGCTCGAGTTCGAAGCGGGCGCTCACGGCAAGCCGGAGCTGATCACGCCGGCCGGTACGGATGTTCGGTTCAACCTCTCGCACACGCGCGGCCTGGTCGCGTGCGTCATCGCGCGCGTCTGTGACGTAGGCGTCGATGTCGAGCACGTCGATCGCAAGCTCGAGATCGACAGCCTGACGCGCTCGGTGCTCTCGCCGCTCGAGCAAGCGTCGCTCGCGGGGCTGCAGGGCGTGGCGCGCCGCGAGCGCTTCTTTCGACACTGGACGATTAAAGAGGCGTACGTGAAGGCGGTCGGTCGAGGCATTGCGCTGCCGCTGCGCGCGTTGCACGTCGAGCTCACCGACCTGCGAGCGCCTCAGCTCGTATTTCATCCTCCGTTCGAAGACGACGCGACAAGTTGGTGGCTCGTCAGCGAAGTCTTGCTCGATCGCCACGTATTGGGCATCGCCGTGCGCAGCGCGAGCGCGGCGAAGCTCACGATCGAGTGCTTTGTCCCGTGACTAGGACTGGGACTGGTTTGCCATTCGCGCCAACCGGCAACAGCGCCACGCACATGAGCCGGCGCGCAAGCGAGCGTTCGAACACCCACAATCTCCGACCCGGTTGACTGCTGTTTCGGAATCACGGATGTCAGAGAGATGGGTGAAACGAATCCTCAGGCGCTGCCTAGCAGCTCCGCGGATCCAAAGGCCGTCGTCCTCGGGGCGCGGCTTCGCACCAAGAAGCCGGTGCTGTTTGGCCGCTACGAGCTCCTCTCGCGCTTTCGGGTCGGCGGTATGGCCGAGGTCTGGACCGCCAAGCCACTGGCCGGCGGCCCGCTGCTCGCGATCAAGCGCATCCTGCCGAGCTTCACCGACGAGGCCGATTACATCGCGATGTTCCGCGACGAAGCGCGTCTTGCGCAGCGAATGTCGCACCCGAACATCGTCGCGACGCACGAAGTCGGGCAGCTCGACGACCAGCCGTTCTTGGTGCTCGAGCACGTCCACGGTCAGACCGCAGCGGCGCTGATCCGCAAGGCGCGCGAGCGCGAGGAGCCGGTGCCGGTCGCGATCGCGTTGCGGATCGCGATCGACGTGTGCAGCGCGCTCGAGTACGCGCACACGCTCACTTCCGAGCACGGGCGCCCGCTCGACATCGTGCATCGCGACGTTTCGCCGACCAACGTGCTGATCGCATACGACGGAGCGGTGAAGCTGATCGACTTCGGGATCGCCAAGTCGACCGAGCAGCTGATGCGCACGCAAGCCGGGTTGCTCAAGGGCAAGCACGGTTACCTCTCGCCGGAGCAAGCGCTCGGCGAGCACGTGGACGCGCGCACCGACCTGTTCAGCTTGGCGATCTGCATTTGGGAGCTGCTCGCGGCGGACCGCTTGTTCGAAGGCGCGAGCGACTTCTCCTCGATCGTCCGAGTCCGCGAAGCAACGGTGCCACCGCTCACCGAACGCAACGCGAACGTTCCGGCGCCGCTCGCCGCAGTCTTGGAGCGCGCGCTCGCACGCGATCCCAACGATCGATTCGCCAGCGCAGCGGAGCTGCGCGAGGCGCTGGTCGCAATCGCGCAAGAGTCTGCGCCGCTCGCCGATGTCGACGCGGTCGCCCGCTACATGCACGAGGTGTTCGCGGACGAGCTGCTGCTCGAGTCGAACGATTCGTCCAGCGAGCCCGTCGCGCCATACGAGGGCACGGGCTTGCTCGATGCATTCGACGATCTCGAGCCGGTGAGCGCGGTCAGCGTGCTCGCGCATTTTCCGTCCGACGATTTCTCGAACGACGGCGAGCGAATCGACACGCTCGAGGTCGAAGAGATCGACACCGCGTCCGAACCGGTCGATGACCTCGAGCTCGCGGCGGAGCCATCGGCGGTGGACGACAAGCTCGAGCTCGTGCGCGATCCCGACGAGCAGCAGGACGAAGACGACGAGCTCCGCGCGCACTCGGAGGCGAACGTCCAGCACCCCGCTGCATCCGCGGACCCGATCGACGCGCTGGACTCTGCCGCGACGCTGGACTTCGGAGTCGCAGATCAAGCGGTTGTGGAAGCCGCGGCGCCTGACGCGTTCGACGCCACGACACCGACTGCGCTCGACGCGCCGTCCATCCATCGAACGCCCGTCGATGCGGTGTCGCCGAATCTGGCGAGCAGCGACGATGAAGCGGACGAGCAGGAACAGCCCGAGGAGCAAACGCGCGTCGTCGCGTACCGTTCGACCGAGAGCGGCGAGCTCGCCGCTGCGGCGGCGCTGGCTGCGCGGAGCGCATCCGAGCCGAGCGAAGAACCATCGTCTTCAGAGCCGAGCGCGCAGCCTTTGCTCGAGGGGTCTGCTGCCGCCACTGCCGCGACGCTCCCCGGCTTGGGCTCGGTCGAATGGGACGATGAAGAGCTGTCGACCCACCTGTACGACGGCCCCACGGTCGCAGCCGCGGGCGCGTCGTTGAACGAAGACGAGCGCGAAGGCGCGGAGGCTTCCGCGGCTGGCGTTCACTCCCCGTCGCCCGAGATCGGCGCGGTACCGCGTCCCAGCATCGCGCCGTTTTCATCGCGCCCTTCGCTGCCGGTGAGCTTGAAGCGGACCTCGATCCCGCCCAGCGCTTCGCCTTCGTTTCCACCGCCCGCGATGTCCTCGAGCGGCGCGCCGCGCATGTCCGCGCCGCCGCAGGCGATGCAGGCGTGGGCGAGTCGTCCATGGATCTTGCCTGCGTTCATCGTGGGCACGGCGGTGCTCATCGGCGCCGCGCTAGCACTCTTTCAATCGCCCGCGCCCAGCACGATTCAGCTCACGACCCGCCCAGCGGACGCGCGCGTCCTCTTTGA
>JAYUYY010000773.1:0-3746 GCA_043752225.1 Sandaracinaceae bacterium
CCTTCCAAGAGCAGCCGCACCACGGCCGCGACGCTCGCCAGCGGCAAACCCAACGCCGCTGCGATATCCGCAGCGGGATCGTACTCGGGCACCGCGGCAGCACGAGGCGGGTCGGGATTCGGGCGAGTCGTCATGGCCGGCGCAGAGCTACCGCGAGCGACCGCCAGAGCCAAGCACTTGCCAGCGCCGCGCAGCCGTCGCAGTTTACGGGCGCCGTGCGCCTTTCGCCTCTACGACGCCTGCTGCGTGGGACCGAGCCGGTCCAGCAGATCACGACCTCGGTCCTGATCGCGAGCTGCTTGGCGTTGCAGCTCGGCGGCACGGTCCACTTGGCCGTGGTCGAACACGAGCTGTGCGGGGAGCACGGCGAGGCGATCGACGTTGCCGGCTCAGGTCATTCGCATGGCCGCGGTGCCGCCGAGTCGAGCGGCGAGGACGAGACAGCTTCGTCCTCGGACGGGAGCGAGCGCACGAGCGACGGCGAAGAGCACGACCACTGTCCGCTGGCCGAAGACCGCAACGGCCGCGCGCTGGTGGTGCAGGCTGCGAGCAGCGGGCCGCTCTGCGAGAGCCTCGCGCCCGGTGTTTCCGCGCATCTTGTGCGCTGGAGCTTGTCTCCGAGCGCGCTGCGGTTGCTCGCGCCGAAGACCTCTCCGCCCGCCTGAAGAGCCCGTTCATGCATGCGATCTCGCGCGCGTCTGCTCGTGCGTGAGGCGCGCCGCGCGTGCTCAGCGCGCAGCGCACGAAACGCATTCGATCGGCGCGCCGCGGGCCCATAGGTCCGAGCGCGATGCGCTGATCTCGAACGGCTCTTCAGGCTCTGGAACCGCCATGCGTGGCGGGGTTGAGGTTTCATGACTGCGTACAGATCCGTTCGTTGGGTTTCAGTCTTTGTTTGGAGTTGCTTGATCGCAGCGCGCGCACACGCGCAGGACGCGGACGCGGGCGCGCCGGATACGCCGCCGCCCGCCGCTTCGTCGCGCGGGCTGAGCAACTTGATGAATCCGGCCATCTCCGCTGCCGGCATCACGCTCGCCGGCGGCAGCTCGCGGCCGCAGAGCGCGAGCGCTGCTGCGCCCGACGATTTGCAAACCGGCATCGCAATCCAAGAGGTCGAGATCCGCGTGAGCGCGATCGTCGATCCGTTCTTTCGTGCCGATGTGAGCCTGGCGGGCAACACCGAAGAGATCGGCTTCGAGGAGGCGTACATCACTACGCTAGAGCTGCCGCGCGTGATGCTGCGTGCAGGCAAAATGATCGCGAGCGTCGGGCGGCATAACCTGCTGCACACGCACGCGTTTCCGTTCGTCACAGCGCCCCTGCCGTGGCGCGCGTTGATCGGGCCTGAAGGGTTGCGCGATCCGGGGGTGTCGGCGGACGTGCTTTTGCCGCTGCCGTTCTATGCCGAGCTGACCGCGCAGGTGTTCTCGGGCGAGTGGGCGGCGTTCGAAGGCAACGAGGTTGATCGGCGGCGCGCGCATGACTTCGCGTATGTCGGGCACGCCAAGGCGCTGTTCGATTTCAGCGACGCGACCACGCTCGAGCTCGGCGGGAGCTACGTCGGCGGGCGCAATGGCTTCGGCGGGCTGACGAACGTGATCGCAGGCGACGTCACGCTCAAATGGCGGCCGGTCGAAGCCGAGCGCTACAGCGGCCTGGACTGGACCACCGAGTACGTGTGGGTCGAGCGCGGAAGTGCTCCATCTGATGCGCGGTTCGACGAACGGCGCGGCGGTGGCTACACCGCGCTGCGCTACCAGTTCGGCCAGCAGTGGTGGCTGCAAGGTCGCGGCGCAGCGCTCGGGCTTCCGCGCGGCAGCAGCCCGCGCGTCTATCGCGGTGAAGCGCTGCTCGCGTTCGTGCCGAGCGAATTTTCCGCGCTTCGGCTGCAATACGCGATCGAGAAGGCCGATCAAGAGAGCGCGGCGCTCGTGCACGAGGTGTTCGCGCAAGTCGTGTTCTCGATCGGCCCGCACCCCGCGCACGCGTACTGAGCCATGACTTTTCACCGAGCGAGCAACATCATGAACCGAGCTATCAAGTATTTTCCTACGCTCGTGATCGCATGCGCGAGCTGGCTGATCGCGACGCAACCCGCGTTGGCCGAGCTGCGCGTGGTGACGACCACGACCGACCTCGCGTACTTCGCGCGGACCATCGCCGGCGATCGCGCGCACGTGGAGTCGATCTGCCAAGGCGCGCAGGACCCGCACTTCGTGCAAGCGCGCCCGAGCTACATGGTGACGTTGAGCCGTGCGGACTTGGTGATCGCAGTCGGGCTCGAGCTCGAGCTCGGTTGGTTGCCTTCGCTGATCCAAGGCGCGCGCAATCCCGACATCAATCCAGGTCACACCGGCTATCTCGAAGCGGGGACCGCGATCCGCCCGATCGATATCCCGCAGGGCGCAGTCGATCGCTCGCGCGGTGACATCCACCCGTTCGGCAATCCGCACTTCTGGCTCGATCCGCTCAACGCCAAGCTCGTCGCGCGCGCGATCGCCGAGCGGATGGCGCAGCTCGATCCCGACAACGCGAAAGTCTTTCGCGCGAACGCAAAAGCGTTCGAGCAGCGCATCGACAAGAAGATGCAGCAATGGACGGCGCAGATGGCGCCCTACAAGGGCACCAAGATCGCGTCGTACCACGCGAGCTTCAACTACTTTCATCGCCGCTTCGGCCTCGACAGCATCGGTTATCTCGAGGACCGGCCGGGCATCCCGCCGTCGCCGGCGCACCTCGTCGAGCTGATCAGTCGGATGAAAGCGCAGCGCGTTGGCGTAGTGTTCCACGAAGCATTCTACGCTCGCTCGACCTCGGACACGGTCGCCGCGCGCGCGGGCGCGAAGGTGCTGGTGCTGCCGACCTCGGTCGGCGGAGCCAAGGGCACCGAGAGCTACGAGCAGCTGATCGACTACCTGATCGCTCAGCTCATCAAGGCTCTACCGAAAGCGCAGCCATGATCGATGCGCTGGTCTTCCTCGGGCCGGCGCTCGCGATCTGTCTGGTGATCGCGAGCATCCATGTCTATCTCGGGATGCACGTGCTCGAGCGCGAGGTGATCTTCGTCGATCTTTCGCTGGCTCAGCTGGCAGCGCTCGGCGCGACGGTCGCCACCGTGCTCACTTCGCACGAGGAGCCCGGTTGGCAAGCGCATGGCGCAGCGCTCGGCTTCACGATCGCCGGCGCTGCGCTGTTTGCGTTCACGCGCCGCGTGCGCAAGCAGGTCTCGCAAGAAGCCATCGTCGGCATCGTGTACGCGGTGTCGAGCGCGGTGACGGTGCTCGTGGTCAGCCACTCGCCGCATGGCGCCGAGCACATCAAGGACATCCTGGTCGGCTCGTTGCTCAACACGACCTGGACGAACGTGTGGCAGACCGCGGCCGCATACGCCGTGATCGGTGCGCTTCAGCTGGCGCTCGCCACGCGCTTCATCGCGATCTCGTGGCATCCCGAGCATGCCGAACGCGCCAGCGAACACGTGGAGCTGTGGGACTTCGGATTCTACGTGCTGTTCGGTTTGGTGATCACGATCAGCGTGCAGTTTGCGGGGATCTTGCTCGTGTTTTCGTACTTGATCGTGCCTGCGGTGATCACGCGGCTTTACTCGAGCCACTTGTTGCGGCGTTTGTTCGCGGGTTGGGGCGTTGCGATCGTCGCGAGCGCGCTCGGTCTTTGGGCGTCGTGGACCTGGGATTTTCCGACCGGCGCATCGATGGTCGCCGCGTTCGGCGTGCTGCTCGCGCTCG
>JAYUYY010000774.1:0-9357 GCA_043752225.1 Sandaracinaceae bacterium
TCCCGAGGCTAGGCGCTCGAGGTAATGGCTCGCTGCGGCATGAGGCGGTTCCGAGCGTTGGCGAGGTCGACGAAGGAAGGGTGGATCCCCTTTTGCGGAGAGCGTTGCCACGGGCGGCGCCAGATCGGGCGCGAGGTCGGATCAGATCCCCTCGGTCAGACCACTAGTCGCTGGCCCGCCACGTGACCTCGAATGCGGGAGCCGGTTCCCGCTCCACTGCTTCGATCGCCGCCGCCAATGTATCGACGCTCGTCTTGGCTGGGTCGAAGACGACGGTGGCCGTGCCCGATTGAAGATCCGCTTCCGCCGAGATGACGCCTTCGATGCGCTCGAGCGTGTGCTTGGCCGCCTCGGCGCAGCTCTGGCACACCATGCCTACGATCGTCAGCGTCGCGCGCCGCATCTCGGAGGATGTCGGGCTCGCGGGCTCCGCCGTGCGAGAGAGAGCCGATTGCAAAGGTTCAGCCTGACGTGCTGACGGCGCGGCCGCTTCGGGCGCCGCGTCACACGCGCATCCGATCAGCAGCAGCGCCGCCAGCGATCGCATCACGCGGCGTTCCCGACGCCGGCGGCACGAAGGCGTGCCTCGGTGGGCCCGGCTCCCGCGCAGCAGTCTGCGAGCTTGCCGTTGACGACGACGGCCGGGACGCGCGTGACGCCGAGCTGCTTCGCGCGCTTGGCGACCTCCAGATCTTTCATGTCGAGCACGCTGATTTCACAGGACGGGCACGCGATGTCGTTGACCAAATGAATGACCTCTTCGCACGCAGGGCATCCGGCGCTGAAGACTTCCACGTTTTTCTTGCTCATGACTCGTTCTCCTATTTCGGTAACTCAGTTTGCATTGGGAGCTCGGCATGCTCCGCAGGCCGGCTCGATGACGCGGCGAGGCCAAGCATTCCACGTGCACGACGTGACCAGCATCGCAATGCCGGCGTACGCGAGGCTGTTGCTATCCGTCGCGAATTTTCCGAAGAGGATCGCGGCAGACGAAAGCGTACCAAGCGCGAGTGGTCCATAGCCTCGTCGAGAACGCGCCTTCCACGCGAGCGCCGCGAGCGCGGCTAGGAGGCACAGGGCGCTGATCGGTAATAGCCACCTGTCCTCCATGAGGAAGGTGAGTCCGGCTGCGCTCAGAAGACCGGCGTAGGCGGGCCAGCAGAGCGGACAGATGACCTTGGGCATGAACCCGATACCGATTGCGGGCAGCACCGCGGCGATGGACCGCCATCCCCTTTTCTCGGTCAACGATCGTATCGCCGGCAGCGCTGAAACGTCTTGGCTGGTGCCTTTGCTACGCTCGAGAGCAGCGGCGATCATCTCGACGGCGGGTACGCCGCCAGCGCCGTAGAGTCGACAACAATCCTCTGCTCCCGAGGTGAGGCCTGCGACATCGACGGCGTCTACGAGGATCGTGGGTGAGCCGTAACCTCCTACGCGCTCGGGCGCGTCCTGCGCGCCGATCTGATGCTCGGTCCATCGCGCCGCAAGGCCAGCCGCGGAGAAAGCACGCATCAGGTTGGCGCGTGCCGCTTTCACGTTCGGGCAGCGTTCGTCGTATACGAAATCAACGATCATGACGGCGCTCCTCCGACTGGATGGCTTCGAGGATCGGGCATTCCGTGGTGGAGCCCTTCCCGCTGCAGGCACGGGCCAATTTCTCAAGTGCGGCCTTGATGCGGGCGAGGTCTGCCATCTTCGCCTCGACGTCCACGATTTTGGCCTTTGCGACCGCACGCACGTCAGCGCAGCTCTTGCCCGGATTGACGCGGAGCTTGAGCAGCTCGCTTATCTCCTTGAGCGTGAAGCCCAGCTCTTTTGCGCGGCGGATGAAGAGGACGCGCGTAACAGCTTCGGCCGAATACTGACGATAGCCGACGCGCTTTCGAGCTGGCTTGGTTAGAAGCCCCTCGCGCTCGTAGAAGCGGATGGTTTCGACACCCACGCCGGCCGCGGTGGCGAGCTTGCCGATCGTCAAGACCGTTCGTTCGTCTTCCATGCCGAGAGTATGGACCCCGTACATAACTACGGAGTCAAGCGGCTCGCGATAAACGATGCCGGCCCGCTTTTTGGGCGGCGTCGTTGCGGGCGCTCGGCGCCAGCTCGGTCGTCGGTGGCTTCCACGTAAATCACGTGCTACACGCTCAATACGTGTCCACCGCTAGAAACATCACCTTAGCCATCGACGAAGAGACCCTTCGGGAAGCGCGGGTGCTTGCCGCGCAGCGAGGTCTTTCGGTATCGGCTTTCTTGCGAAGTGAGCTTTCCGGCCTTGTCGAGCGCCAGCGGGGTTACGCGAAGGCGCGCGACGCCGCGACGCGCAGATTGAAGCGGGGTCAGTCGTTGGGCGGAGGAAAGCTTCCTCCCCGAGAGGAGCTGCACGACCGTGCCAAGCTTCGTTGACACCAACATCCTCATCTACGCCGAAGACAAAGACGCGAAAACAAAGCATGCGGTCGCGCGTGACCTCGTGCTGCAGCTTTGGGAAGATCGCAACGGAGTGCTCAGCGTCCAGGTCTTGCAAGAGCTCTACGTCAACGTAACGCGAAAGCTGAAGAAGCCACTCACGGGCCCAAAAGCTCTCGAGATCGTGCGCGAGTATCTGACGTGGACGGTTGTCGAGAACACCGGGAAGTTACTTATCGAAGCCGTTGAGCTTCAGCAGAAGGCGCAGCTCTCCTTCTGGGATGCCATGGTGGTCCAGGCCGCGCTCGACGCTGGATGCGACCGGCTCTACTCGGAAGATCTCAACGCCGGTCAGCGCTTTGGCTCGCTCATCATTGTCAATCCGTTCAAGACACGCTGAGCTCTACAGCGTCGCGAGCAGGGCTTCGACGCGCGTGCGGATCTCGTCGCGGATCTCGCGCACGCGCTCGAGCGGCTGACCTTTTGGATCGGGCAGCGGCCAGTCCATGCGCTGAACGTGGCGCGGTGCAGTGGGGCAAGCCTCGCCGCAGCCCATGGTGATCAAGTGCGTGGCTTCGCGTAGCAGTGCGTCGTCGAGCAGCTTGGGCGTGGCGCTTGAAAGGTCGATGCCGACTTCGCGCATGACCTCAAGCACCTCGCGATGAACGCGCGTCGCAGGCTCGGTCCCGGCCGAGAGCGCGCACGCCTTGTGCGGATCCGCGAGCTTGGTGAGCCACGACGCCGCCATCTGCGAACGACCCGCGTTGTGCACGCACGCGAAGATGATCGTCTTCATGTGCTCTCTCGCTCGTTCATGATCCACTGAAACAAACCTGCCGCCGCAAACGCGCCGATCAGCTGTGCGAGCACGAACGCCGGCACATCGCTGGGTCTGATTCCGGAGAACGTGTTGGTCGCAGCGCGCGCGAGCGTGACAGCCGGATTCGCGAACGAGGTCGACGATGTGAACCGCACTGCCATGCATCAACCAGTGTGACCACGGGATTGAAGTGCGCGCCCGAGATCGGACCGAACGTGAGGATCAGCGCGATCAAGCCGGCGCCGGTCGCGATCGCGTTCGCGAGCAAGGCGATCGCTACGTTTCCGCCCGACAGGCGCTCCGCCATGATGCCGGAGCCCACCACGACTGCGAGCAAGAACGCCGTGCCGACCGCTTCCGCGGCGCTCCGTTTGATCAGCAACACGTCTTTGCTCCGGCCTTGCAGCAGTCTTCCCAGAGGTAATCGGTGAGCGTGCGCAGTGCGCTGTATTCGGCGCGATAGAAGATGAATTTGCCTTCGGGTCGCGCCTTGATCAGGCCTGCGGAGGCGAGGCGCTCGAGGTGATGGCTCAGCGTGGACCACGGGATGTCGAGCTTTGCTTGAAGCTCGCCCACGGCCGTTCCGCCTTCATCGCCCTGCACCAGCTTGCGCAGGATCGCGAGCCGTGGCGCGCTCCCGAGCGCTGCCAGCTGCGCCGCGTGCTTCTCCAGCTTGGTTGCCATGGCCTGCGATCATTTCTACAGTAGTCGAAATGAATTTGCAGCGTGTTTGGAAGAAATCCTGCGTCTTTCTCCAGGAGCTCGCGTCTTGATTGACAGAGCGCGCGGGTCCTCGCGGGCGAAAAAATCAGGAGGCTGAAGCATGGAACAGCAAACAAACGATGAGATTCGGGCGAAGGTTCGGGACGATTACGGGCAGGTGGCGCGCACCGGCCCGGGCGCATCTTGCGCGCCGGGCTGCTGCGGGCCGAGCCCCGATGCCAGTCGCGAGCTCGGGTACACCGAGGACGATCTTTCCGCGGTGCCGGAAGGCGCGAACCTCGGACTTGGTTGCGGCAACCCACAAGCGATCGCAGCGCTGCGCGCCGGCGAGTCGGTGCTGGACCTCGGAGCGGGCGGCGGCTTCGATTGCTTTCTCGCAGCGAAGCAAGTCGGCCCGAGCGGGCGCGTGATCGGCGTGGACATGACGCCCGACATGGTCACCAAGGCGCGCGGTAACGCGCGGCGCATCGAGGCCGGCAACGTCGAGTTTCGGCTCGGCGAGATCGAGCACCTGCCGGTGTCGGATGCGAGCATCGACGTGATCTTGTCAAACTGCGTCATCAACCTCTCGCCCGACAAGCGCGCGGTATTTCAAGACGCGTTCCGCGTGCTGAAGGCCGGCGGACGGCTCGCGATCTCCGACGTGGTCGCGACCGCAGCGATCCCCGATGCGCTCGCAAGTCAGGCTGCGGCGCTCACCGGATGTGTCTCGGGTGCGGCCAGCGTCGAGTCGGTGCGCGCGCTGCTCGTCGAGGCGGGCTTCGAGCAGATTCGCGTGGTCGGGAAGGAAGAGAGCCGAGCGTTCATCCGCGATTGGTTTCCGGGCAGCGGCGCTGAAAACTACGTAGCGTCTGCGACGATCGAAGCGGTGAAGCCCGCGGCGCAGGCCGCGTGCTGCGGCCCGACGTGCTGCGCGCCCGCTTCCACAACAGGAGCCGCGACGTGATCAGCCCGACCGCACGCGGCGCGTTTCGCGATTTAGAAAGCAAGCTGCGGCCTTTTATCGCGCGCCGCGTGCGGTCATCGAGCGACATCGATGACGTCCTGCAGGATGTGTTCTTGCGCATGCAGCGCGGCCTTCACGACCTGCAGGACGATCAGCGCTTTGGACCTTGGGTCTACCAAGTGGCGCGCAGCGCGATCGGCGATCACCATCGCAGCGCCGCGCGTCATCCACTCGTCGCTCACGAGCCGGATGAAGACTCGGTGGCCGAGCAGAGTGAGTCGCGCGATGAAGGCGATATGGCCGCCGCGCAGGCCGCGCTCGTCGCGTGCATCGCGCCGTTCGTCGCGGAGCTTCCGACGCCGTACCGCGAAGCGATCACGCTCTCGGAGCTCGAGGGACTCACGCATCAAGAGGCTGCCGACATGCTCGGCATCACGCTGCCGGCGATGAAGTCACGCGTGCAGCGCGGCCGCCTGCGCTTGCGTGCCGCGCTCGACGCCTGCTGCAAGATCGCGGTCGACGCGCGCGGCGGCGCGATGACGTGCGAGCCGCGCAAGTGCTCCGACTGCTAGTAGCCCTGCTACTCGCAGGTCGGGTGCGCGGCGAGGAACCAGCAGCGCGTGAACGGCGAGGTCTTGAAGTGCTCGAGCAGCAGCTGGCCGACCTTGCGCTGACCGTCGGCGTTGGGATGCGTGCCGTCGCTGCCGAAGTCGGTCATCTCCCAAGTCAGACCATCGGAGCGCGGCGTCGTGCCCGCCGCCCAGAGATACGGTCCCCACGCGAGCCACGGCGCAGTGGCATCGCGGTAGTCGAGATTGCCGCTCTCGATGTCGACGCTGCCGCCTGCGACCTGGGTAATCTGCGCTTCGATCAACCACTTCACCGCGAAGCCGGTTTCGAACGCATAGGGCTCGGGATTGAGCGGGACGGTCGCGTAACCACCAAAGGTGCGGCTCGAGACGAAGACTTGCTTGAGGTTCGGATAGCGCTGTGCGAGCGCGCGCATCACGTTGCCGAACTGTTGCTCGAGCTCGTACGCGTCGGCGTTCGCATTCGGCAGTGAGACCCTCGGACCGGGCAGCGCGTTCTTCACCCAGATCGCTTGGACTTGAGCTTCGGTCACGCCGGCTGCTTGCAAGCGCTCATCGCGCACGAGGTCGTAGTTGGGCATGTCGGAGCTGGCCCAGGTCATCGCGGTTTGGCTGCCGCGCGCGCCGTCGACGATCACCAGCGCGCTGTCGTCCACGCTGTTGTCCGCGCTCGCTTGACCCATGAACGATTGCGGTGCGCATTGGCCGCTCATCATCGAGGCCATGCAGAACTCCATCGTGCAGTTCGACATGCCGATCGAGAGCAACACGATCTTGCCGCTCGCGCTCGGCACGCCCTGCGCATCGAGCGGCTCGATCGTGTTGGCGGCCGTGATGCCCGCGGTGCGATGTGCCGGCGGAGGCTCGTTGCCTTCCGGATAGAGGCCGCCTTCGAAACCCATATACGTGCCGCCGCCGGCCAAATCGGTGAGCGGCAGCATGCCGTGTTGCGGTGGGCCCCCACCGGTCATTCCGCCGGTGACGCCGCTGCCCCCGGTCATGCCGGCGCTACCACCGGTCATGCCGGCGCTACCACCGGTCATGCCACCGATGCCGCTCGCGTTGCTGCCACCGGTCATGCCGGTGCTACCACCGGTCATGCCACCGATGCCGCTCGCGTTGGTGCCGGCGGCTGCGAAGCTGGTGCCGCCTTCGCCGCCTGTCGCGGTGCCTGCAGCGCCGCCCATCTGGCCGTGCGCATCGACGCTCCCGCTACACGCTGCCAGCAGAAAATACAGAGTTACTGCGCACGAACTACGGATAAAACCACGCTGCATACTTCGTCCTACCACTTCCGTACACCCGGTCTAAGGACCAAGTCGTAGCACGCAAGCGACAGCGCGCTAACTCGCGGGCTTCTTCTCGCGCTCTAGCGACGGCCCCAGCCGAAGTCCTGATTCATCCAGTACTCGTTGTTGGGCATCGCGTAAAAGCCGCACGACACGACCGTCGCGTTCGGGTCGCTCATGTTCAGATAGTGGCCGTAGTGGAGGAAGCAGCCCTGGTAGTCATCGATGCACTCTTCGCGCGACACCGGAGGCTCGCCTTCGGCCCACATCGCAGCGAGACAGTTCTTGAGCGCGTCGCCGACCGTCGCGTTACCGCTGAAGCCACCGACACCCCAACCCGGACACGTGTCTTGTGCGCCGAGTCCGTCACAGCTTCCGGCGGAAGAGTGCGGCGCGTTGTTGTCGGCATCCGTCTTCGCGCCGCGGTCGGAGCACATCTCTTGCTCCGGCGTCGCTTGCGCGAGCGGAGCGCGTCCCAACGTCTCGCGATACATGTTGATCGTGTCGACGCACAGCTTGCGCTCGGCGGCGAACTCATCGTCGCTGTTGCCGGCGTCGGGCTCCGCCATCGTGCCCGCAGTGCCCGCAGCACCGCTCGCGCCGCCGGTCGTGCCCGCCATGCCCGCCATGCCTGCAGCGCCGCTCGCACCGCCGATGCCACCGCTCGTGCCCGCGACCCCTGCGCTGCCGCCGGTCGCGCCCACGCCACCGGTGGGCAATGCCGTCATGCCTGCGGTCGGCAGCGCTTGCGTTCCGGCGCTCATGCCACCGCTCCCTGCGAGCGGCGTGCTGCACGGGCACGCGGCGAAGCCGTTGCCTTCGGCGTTGCAGGTGGTCACGCGCATCGTGCTGTCCGGGCACGCGCAGTTATCGGGTAGACCGGGGATGCATTGAACCGCGTTCGACTGCATCTCGCTCGGCGGGTCTTCGCCGCAGCCGGTCGCGGTGGTGATCCATGCGCCTGCGAGCAGGCACGCGAGCAGCGATCGATTTGTGATGCTCATGATTTCGTTCCCCATTCCGCGCCTCTTCGCATGCGCATATCCAAACGCGGTCTGCCATCCGGCATGATCTGGGGACGTCGTTAACGACGCGTCCTAAGATCGAGCAGCGATGGTTTTCAGAACGTGTCGCAAGCGATCGCGGGAAAAAGCGCGCTGTTGTAACGAACGAGCACGTCTGCACCAGGCGCTGCGCGGCGAACGAAGATCGGACCGAGCACGGTCAGCACATCTCGAGTCACGAGCTCAGCGCGCGGGGCGTAGAGCGGTCCCGAGATCAACGTCTGCATGTTGAGATCGATCGTGCCGCTGCCGAGCGCATAGACGCGGGTCTGCCCCGGGTCGCCTTGCAACAGCCACGGACCTTCGAGCCGAACATTGCCGAGCACGATCAGCTCGAACAGCCCGCCCTCTTCGACGCTCACATCCATGCCGGCGTCGAGCGCGATGTCACCTTCGACCAGCAGCACCACATGCCCGGTGATCGTGAGATGCAGATCGACGCCGCCCGCGATCCGCGAGACGCGATAGCTGCCGCACGCGAGCGCGACCGTGCCGTCGGATGTCACGTCTTCGAGCAGCGCGGGATCGAAGCCCGGCGCGGATTCGCTCGGCACCAGCGCGCCGGCGTCTTCGCTGCTGAGATGGCTGGTCGCGCTGCAGTCGCACTCTGGGCGACCGGTCTCGGAGCGCACGCTGTCCGCGTCGGCGACCGCATCCTCGAGCAGCTCGAGGTTTCCGGACACGATCAGCTCGCCTTCGACGCGCACGTTCGCGGTGGTGTTGAGGTTGCCATTGATCGCGATCGACGCGCCCGGCAACGCGGCAAGCGCAGCGCCGCCATCGGGCGTCACGACGTGCTCGACGACCAGCTCGTGCTCGCTCACGAAGTCGCCGCAGCTGCACAGCGCGTGACGAAACGAAAGCGTCGGCTCGCGCATCGTGCAGCCATCTCCGACCAGCACGCTCGGCTCGGTGATCGGCGCATCGCACACGAGCGCATCCGCGTTGCACACGGTGGCGACTTGGCACACGCCAGGGGGAGCGGTCTCGCAGGCTTCGGGCTCGATGCATTGCTCGAGCAAGCGGCGCGCGACGATATCGGTCTCGCCGCATGCAGCGAGGCTCGCGAGCAGCGCGAAGGCCAGCGAGCGCAGCTTCACGGTGCGTTCAATTCGACGAGCCGCGCGCGTGCCCGCGCCGCTGCGGGGCGATCGGGGTGAGCTACGACCAGCGAGCGCAACACCGCGATCTCCTCGCGTGTCTGACCGAGATCGCGCAGCGCCAGCGCGAGGCCTTGGCGCGCTTCGAGATCGAGCGCGCCTTTCGGTCGCGCGCGCAGCGCATGGAGAAACAAGCGCGCGGCGTGCGCGGGGCTGTCGAGGTGCTCGAGCTCGATCGAGGCCGCAGCGACCTCGGCGACATACGCGGAGAGCGTGCTCGGGTGCCGTTCGTAGACGAGCGCGTAGGTCTCCGCGGCCTCGCGGAACTTGCCTGCGGTGCGCGCACGGTTTGCGTGCTGCAAGAGATCTTCGGGTGCGCGGGTCTCGCGTGCTTCACGTGTTGGTGCGACAAGCGCGGG
>JAYUYY010000775.1:0-9351 GCA_043752225.1 Sandaracinaceae bacterium
CCACCGGCTCGGCCACCTCGCCCGCCGTGCTCTCGCCTTCGGTGCGCTTGCAGGGCGCGCTCAGCACGCTGATGGAGCGGCTCGCGAGCCGCATGGACACGACCACCGCGATCGAGCGCGCGTTTCCTTCCGAGCACCAACCGACGCTCGAAGCGCTCATGAACGAGCTCGCGAGCGACGGCGTGATCGGCCCCGATCTCGATCGCCGCTTCTTGACGCAAGCCGCGATCAGCGAAGCGGTCGGCCTGGGCCCGCTCGATCGCTTGCTCAGCAACCGCGCGGTGCGCGAGGTCGTGATCGACGGGCCCTCGCGGATCCTCGCGGATCTCGGCGGCGGCCTGAACGCCGTCTCGAGCTTCTTCTCCTCGAACGCCGCCGTGATCGTGATCGGCCGGCGCTTGCTGGCGCGCGCCGGCAAGGACCTGTCGAGCGCGCCCGTGCAGCACGCACAGCTCCCGGACGGCATGCAGGTGCAAATCCTGATGCCGCCGCTCTCCCCGTCCGGCCCCTTGCTCACGGTGCGCTGCCCGCCGCGCTCCCCGCAGCAAGCCGACTCGCTCGTCACCGAAGGCATGCTCTCGATCGACATGCTGGCGTTGTTGCGTCGTGCGATGCAGAAGCGGCTCAACGTGTTGGTCGCCGGCCCGATGGCCACCGGTGTCAGCACGATGCTCGGCGCGCTGGGCTCGTTGTGTCCCGATCACGAGCGCTTGGTCGCGCTGCAAGATGGCCCTTCGCTCTCGATCGATCACCTGCACGTCTTGCCGCTGCATCGCGCGGGATCGCCCGAGACCAGCTTCGCCGAGCTGATGCGGATGGCCGCGCGCTTGCGCCCCGATCGCTTGTTGATCGACGACGTGCGCCCCGAAGACGCGCTCGCGCTCTTGATGGGCGCGGCGGCTTCGCGCGGCACGCTCGTCGGCATGCACGCTCCGTCCTCGACCGCCGCGCTCGAGCAGATCGAGATGCTCGCGCAAACCGCGCTCGGCGGCTCACGCAGCTCGCTCGCGGGCCTGCTCGCGCAGGCCTTTCAGCTGCTGATCCACGTGAGCATGGATGACGACGGTGCCCGCCGCGTGATGGGCATCGACGAGATCCGCGGTGCGCGCGACAACACCGTCGAAGTCACCGCGCTCTATCGCTACGACCGCGGCTTCAAGCCGTCTGACCAAAAGCCGAGCTTTACCCATGATTGATTCGCCTCTATCCGCTGACATTCAAGGCTGGACCTTAGAGCGCCATATCCTCGAAGAGCAGCGCGCGCACGCCAGCGCGACCGGCGAGTTTACGCGCCTGTTCCAGCAGCTCGCGCTCGCAGGCAAGATCATCGGCAGCCGTGTCAATCAAGCGGGCCTTGCTGGCGTGCTCGGCGTGACCGGCGAAGTGAACGTGCAGGGCGAGACGGTTCAGAAGCTCGACGTCTTCGCGAACCGCACGCTGATCCACTGCCTCGAAGCCGGCGGCCAAGTCTGCTTGATGGCGAGCGAAGAGGTCGACGACCCGATCCCGATCCCGACGCAATACCCGCTCGGTAAGTACGTGCTGATGTTCGACCCGCTCGACGGCTCGAGCAACATCGACGTCGGCATATCGATCGGCACGATCTTCAGCGTGCACAAGCGCGTGAGCGACGGCGTGCCCGGCTTGGCCGACTGCCTGCAGCCCGGCTTCAAGCAAGTCGCTGCCGGCTACATCATCTACGGCTCGTCGACGATGTTCGTGTACACGACCGGCGCGCGCGTGCACGGCTTTACGCTCGACCCGAGCGTCGGCGAGTTCTTCCTCTCGCACCCGAACCTGTGCATCCCCGAGCGCGGCACGATGTACTCGGTGAACGAAGGCAACGAGAGCAAGTGGGACCCGAAGGTCTGCGCGTGGGTCAAGCACTTGAAGACGCCCGACAAGGCGAGCGGCCGACCTTATAGCGGCCGCTACATCGGCACGCTCGTCGCGGACTTCCACCGCACCTTGTTGAAAGGCGGCATCTTCGCCTACCCCGCCGATCACAAGAACGCGAACGGCAAGCTGCGCCTCTTATATGAGGCCTCACCGCTCGCCTTCGTCGCGGCCGCTGCAGGCGGCGAAGCTTCGACCGGCACGCAGCGCATCCTCGATGTGATCCCGACCGAGCTGCACCAACGCGTCCCGCTCTACATCGGCAGCAAGCTCGACGTGCAAGACGCCGTAAAGATGGTCAGCGGCTGAGCTTCAACCCGCTGAGCTTCAACCAGCTTTGCGATCGCCTGGGCGCTCCTTGATCGCGACCTCGCGCAGAGCTCTACGAATCACGGCTGTCTGCGAGATCGCCCACGCCGCGCTCAAGCGCTCGAGCAGCTCCACGTCCGACACTTGGAGTCGAAACGAGCGCAGCTGGCTCGGCAGCTTGTTCTTGTGACCCACGCGCGAGCGTTCCGACCGCTGAGCGCACGCGCACCGAGCGGGTGTCCGCTTCGGTGCGCTCCGACAGAATCAGGCGGCTCGGCTCACTGGCTGAACGCGCCGTTCCGCACGCAGTAGCCACCATCGATGCGGTCGGACGCGCCGCGCAGCGTGTCTACGCAGCTGAAGCCGTCGGGGCAGTCGCAGCCGCCGTCACCCGTGCCGTCGTCGCAGCGACACGTGCAGTACACGCGTTCTGCGATCTCATCGTCGGTCGGGCAGGTGATGTCACCCGAGGGCTCGCAGCCTTCAGTCGGATCGCCTGCGAGGTGATAGACGAGACACGCTCCGGTCTCGCAATCGCTTGCGCCCGTCTGCAGGTAAGCCTCGCTCTCTTGGAAGCCCCATTCCGGTACGACGCGCGGAACGCATGCGTCACCGACGCCGGCGGTGTCCTCGCCGAGTGTCGTCGTGCAGCTCGAGATCTCCAGATTCACGGTCTCGAACGGCAGATCGAGCCCCGGTGAGGAGTCTTCGGCCGATGCCAGCGCTTCGACGCAGTGCAGCAGCGCGCGAGCACCGCTGGGCGGCGCGAGGCCATCTGTCAACGCGATGCGTTGGCGCGTCTCGCCCAAGCACCCGGTCAACACCTGAGGTGAGAAGTCGTCGTAATACCAACCGTCTGCCTCAGCGTCCGCCAAGGCGCCGTCGATCACAGCGACCTGAGTTACTTCGCAATCGACCGCGCCTTCGATCCCGGACAGCTCGCCGATCACGCGCATGCCCGCGTCGGTGCACCACGACTCGTCCTCGGTCACGAGCGACCACACCAGCGTGCAGTCCAACGTGCCATCGCTCTTCACATGAAGCGGCATCGACAAGCACAACGGCGGCTCGAACTCCGTTGTGAACGCGGTCTCGGCGGCTAGGCTGCTGACCAAGCACGGCACGGCGCTCTCGGTGCTCGGCGCGGCCTGCATGCACACGCCGCCCGGGCACGCACTGCCCACGGCGCGCACCGATTCACAACCGGATGCGATCGAGAGCAGCGCGATCAACGCGGTGATGTCATGGCGAGTCTTCATAGGATCTGCCTCCAACCGTTCGAGCTCGTGCGCACGATGCGAAGCTCATGGACTGGGTGTCGGCGCGGCGTTTGGATTGTTGGTTCGATGAGCGGCGATCGGCTTGCCCGACGTTTCTAGCAACGTGCGCACGCGACGCGCGTGGGTGGAGCGCGGATAAAGGCTCATGAAGCGTTCCGCACGCGCGCGCGCCGCGACCGCGCGCTTCATCTTGAGCTCCGCTTCGAGCGCGAGCACCTCTCGCTCCTCCGCGAAGACGCCGCGCGGATACTCGCGCGCGTGTTGGGCCGCGAGCGCGAGCGCGATGCTCGGATCGCGATCGAGCGCTTGCTGCGCACGCCCGAGCAAGCTCAGCTCGCCCTCCGCATCGACAGGCTTGTTGGATCGCCGCGCCACGGACGCATCCGCAGCACCGCGCGCGTCGTGCCGTGCCGAGCGTTCGGCTTTGGGCTGCGGCGCGCTGACGACATCTTCGGATTCAACTGCGCTGGGCAAGCTGGGCGGCTCGAGCCCGGGCGCAGCGCTCGTCGGTGACTCCACGCCTCGCGCGGCGGACGGGCGCGCAGAAACCGTCGGAGCGTCAACGACGCTGCGCTCTACATTCCGCGTCAGGCTCCAATAGGCAAGCGCGCCGATCACCGCGATGCCGACGATCACCAACCCAACCTTGCGCACGAGCGCGAGCGCGTTCGTCGCGCCCGACCCTGCGCTGCCCAACACCGCGGGGGCAGCCAGCTGCGCGCTTAGACGATTCGCGAGCGACTCGAGCTGAGCCGCGCTGCCCTGCCGTTCGCGCAGCGCCCGCACCGCATCTGCGAGCTCGGGTGCGCCGGAGTCTGAATCGGTCCAGCGCGATCGATCTTCTTGGCTCATCGCGTGGCCTGGGCTTTCGCGAGCGTTCTGTCGGACGGGCGCGCGTCGCGCATGAGCTCGGCCGCGATCGCGCTGCGCGCGGCCCGCAACCGCGTGTACGCGGTAAAGCGCGGACAGCCCACGGCGCGCGCGACGTCGAGCATCGGCAGCTCTTCGATCTCGTACAGCACGAAGACCTGGCGCAGCTTGTCGCTCAAGCCATCGAGCGCGCGCTGCAAGGCCGCGGCTTGCCGGCTGCGATCGAGCTCGTCTTCCTGGCTCGCGGCGATCGCTGGCTCGTTCAGAAACGCGTCCGGGCGCTCGTGCCTTCGATAGGCCTTACGGCGGTGGTTGGCCGCGGCGCGCAGCGCGATCCCGCAGATCCACGTCTTGAGCGTCGAGCGCCCTTCGAACGCGGGCAGCTGGCGATGCACGATCACGAACACCTCCTGCGCGACATCCTCGACCTCACGCTCCTGCACCCCGAGACGGCGCACCAGCCCAAGCACGTACGGGCCGTACTGAGCGAACACGTCGGTGAACGAAACGGTCAGAGCGCTCCTCGTTTCCCTGAGTGCCCGTAGCCGTGCGCGGTTGTTGGTTAAAGTGAGGCCGAGCCCGAGCTCAGCGCGGCCGGACACCGGCGCGGAGCTGAACGCGGTCGTGGGAGTGCCATCCAGCGCCTCGAACACGAACGAGTGCTGGATGAGCGGCACCGCCGCGACCAGCTCGACCCGCAGGTGCAGCGCGCCGGCCAGCCGCGGTCGATACACGAGGCCCACGGTCGCGTCGATCGTGGCATCGCGGCTGCGTGACGCCGAGACCGCGAGCCCGCGCGGCGTCGCGCTGAGCAAACCGACCTGCGCCCCCAGACACAGCCGCGCGTCGGGCACCAGCACGATCCAAGGACACGCCGACAACGCGGCGGCAAGCAGCTCGAAATCGACTGCACCTGCGCCGCCGGCAAGCTCGGCCGTGCTCGACAGCCAGCGCTGAAGCTCGAGCTCGATCGGCCAGAGCTCCGGTGCCACCGCGCGCAGGTGCAGCGCGAGCAGCGTGCTGAGATCGGGCAGCCCACCGAGACCCGCACCGGCCGCCGCATCGACGCCGAAAGACCACGATGCGGATCGCGGTAAATCGAACGACGCGCTCGTGCGCGCCGGTTGAGATTGAGCACGAGAAACCGCAGGTGGAGCGCCGATCACGGGAGTCGGCAGGCTCTGTGGATCGGGATCGGTCGGCTCGTCTCCGAACAACGCTTCCAAGCTCGCCGCGGTCGCCTGATCGAACGGGATACCGGTCGCGACCAACGAGCTGCGCGGATAGAGCGTGACCGCGATCACCAGCGTGATCGCGGCGTCGATCGCATCGCAACGCTCGCCTTCGATCTCGAGCGTGCGCTCCCCGAGCACTTCACCGTCGCGTTTGCTCACGGCGAGCTGGACGCTGTAACCACGCGGCGCGCGCGCGACGTAGCCATCGACGAACAGCTCAGCCTGCGTCGGCGGCACGAACAGCACGCGCCCTGCGCGCTGCTCCACGCGCTCGGCCAGCTGCGCCGCGGTCAAGCAATCCTAGGCGCCTCTCAAGCGCACCCAGTTGAGCCCCGGTGCGGCTGCGCTCGGCGCTTGCGCGTACGCAGACGAAGCGCACGCAAGCGCGCAGACCAGCGCGAGCCAAGGACCGTTCTCGAGCCATTTCAAGCGCCGCGGAGCGGCGGCGATCGCCGCTGCAAAGTCTATTGCGCCGCACGCAAGCCTCAGGCACGCGGAGCTACGGCACGCGGACCAAGCCCACGGCATGGCGGGCGAGCAAGCGGCCGGTCAGGTGATCGACCGTGAGGCTCGTCTGCACGAGCGCGGCGCGAGCTTGCACGACGCGCAGCTGAGCGCTGCGCAGATCTTCTTCCGCTTGCACGATCGCAAGCGGTGTCGTCGCGCCGGCGCTGAGCCGCGCAAGCTCCGCTGCGAGCTGTTGCTGCGCGATCTCGACCGTGCGCTGCGCGAGCGTGACGCGCTCGGTGCCGGCGCTCAGCTCGGTCAGCGCGACATCGAGCTCGGCGAGCACGCTCTCTTTGGCTTCGTCGAGCTGGGCGCGCGCGACCTCAATCGCGAGCCGCGCGCGCGCCGAAGCGTTGTGCTGGCGGGTCGAGCTGAACGGCATCTCGTACACGAGGCCGACGTGCGCGCTGATCGCTTGGCCCGTGACGAAGCCCTCGGCGGCTGCGCCGACATCATTGTTGCCGAGACCTTCGGCTTGCAGATACGCCTCGAGATCGAGCCGCGGTCGTAGCGGGTCGTCGGCGGTGCGGGCTTGCGTCTCGGCGAGCAACACCGAAGCCGCGCGTTCGTGCACGAGCGGAGAATCGGCGAGCGCTGCGGCGCGCGCATCCTGCGGCGGAGCGACGATCTCGGGCGGCGCCAGCTCCGACGGATCGCCGAGCAAGGCAACGCCTTTCGCGCTGCGGGCGCCGTGCTCGGTATCGTCGACGCCCGCGCCGATGCGCTGGCGCAGCGTCACGCGCTTGCGCTCGACATCGGTGCGCGCCGAGAGCACCGACTCGTCGCGCGCAGCGACCGCAGTCTCGAAGGTCAGCACGTTCGCCGGCGCGAGCGAGCCGGTCTCCGCGCGCGCTTTGGCATCGTCGCGCTGCGCGATCGCCGTGGTGCGCGACCGTTCTTCGATCGCGAGCGACGCGCGCGCCAGCCACAGATCCCAGTACGCCGAAAGCACAGAGCGTAAGAGCTCGCTCGCCACGCGATCGCGCGTGTGCTCGGCGGTGCTGCGCCGGATGCGTGCGGCGCGCAGCTCGGCTTCACCGATCTGTCGACCCGCGCCGCGCAACAGCGGCTGCGCGAGCGTGAGCCGTGCGTTCAAGCCGTACCCGGGGCCGCGCGCGAGCGTGGTGGGGAACATGGTGCCAAACGATCCGAACGAGTCGCTCAGCTCGTACGTGCCGCCCAAGCGCAGCGTGAGATCGGTGCCCCACGCGAAGCTCTTGCGCGCCGCGACGCCGGTATCGGCGCTCGTACCGGCGCGCACGCGCGTGCCGGTGCTGGTCAGGAGCGGCGACTCCGAGCGCGTGAGCGATGCGTCGAGCAACAACACCGGCGTGAAGCGCGCGTCTTCGCTCTCGACCGCGAGCCGCGCGCTCTGCAGCTCGAGCAGCGCGGCGCGCAAGCTCGGGTTGCGATCGATCGCCATGTACATGACGTCGGACTCGATCAGCGATCCGCGATCGGCGGGCAGCGCGGCTTGCGCGCCTTCCGACTGGGCCTGGGCCTGCGGCGCGAGCAAGAGCCACGCGAGCGCGCCCAGCACGAAAGCCAGCTTACTCATGGCGCAACGCCTCGATCGGGTTGAGGCGTGAAGCTTTCAGAGCAGGAAAGAAGCCGAACAGCACGCCGACGCACACCGAGAACCCGAATGCGATCGCCACGATCTCCGGCAAGATCCGAAACGGCAGCTCGAGCGCGCGCGCGCCGAAGAACGAACCGGCGAGGCCAAGCACCATGCCGATGATCCCGCCGAACATGCACAACACGATCGCCTCGACCAAGAACTGCAAGAGCACCTCGCGACCGCGCGCGCCGATCGCGAGCCTGATACCAATTTCGCGCGTGCGCTCAGTCACCGACACCAACATGATGTTCATGATCCCGATGCCTCCGACCAAGAGGCTCACCGCTGCGACCGCGCCGAGCAATGCCGTCAGCACGTTGGTCACGCTGGCCAGCGTCTCGACGATCTCACGCATGTCTTGGACCGAGAAGTCGTCGGGCTTGCCTTCGGTGATCCGGCGGCGCTCGCGCATCAACGCTTCGATCTGCGTCTTGGCTTTGAACGTGGTCTGTTCGCTCGAAGCGCTCACCGCGATCGATCCAACGTTGCCGTTTCCGGAGATGCGCCGCTGGTAGGTGAACAGCGGCATCAGCACGTAGTCGTCTTGGTCCATGCCGAAGGTCGAGCGGCCCTTCGCGGCCGTCACGCCGATCACCTGGCACGAGACGCGGCCAAGGCGCAGCGTCGAGCCGATCGGATCCTCGCCGCCGAACAGCTCGTTGCGCGGCGTCGTCCCGAGCACGCAGACCGACGCGCCCGCTTGCAGCTCCGAATCCGAGAACGCGCGGCCGCTCGAGATCTCGAGGTTGCGCACGCGGAAGTACGCCTCGGTCACGCCGACCGCGACCGTGTTCCAGTTGAGGCTTCCGTACACGACCAGCAGCGCTCTTTGCGCCGACGGCGCAGCGGCGAGCACGACCGGGACCTCGCGCTCGATCGCGATCGCATCCGCTTGCGTCATCGGCCCAGCGCCAACGCTCGCGCCGCCGCGCCGCATCGCGCCCGGCGAGACGATGATCATGTTCACGCCCATGTTCGAGATGTCCGCGGTCACGCGCTCGGTCGCGCCTTGGCCGAGCGTGACCAGCGCGATCACCGCCGCAACGCCGATCACGATGCCGAGCGTGGTCAGCGTCGAGCGCAGCGCGTTGCGCCTTATCTCGCGCAGCGCCATCAGCAAGGTATTGCCGAACATCGACAAGCTCATGCGTGCGCCTCACCCGGTGGCGATGCGAGCGGCGGCGCACCGCTCACACGCAGATCGTCGCGATCGATCAAGCCGTCGCGAAAGGTGACCGTGCGCGATGCGTAGCTCGCCATGTCGATTTCATGTGTCACGAGCACGATCGTGATCCCGCGCTTGCGATTGAGCTCGGTGAGCAAGCGCATGATCTCGACGCTGCGGCTGCTGTCGAGGTTGCCGGTCGGCTCGTCGGCGAGCAGCAACATCGGGTCGGTTGCGATCGCGCGCGCGATCGCGACGCGTTGCTGCTGGCCGCCGGAGAGCTCTGCGGGCGTGTGCGACTCGCGACCGGCCAAGCCGACCTCGGCGAGCGCGGCCATGGCTTTTTCGCGCCGCTCTTTGCGCGCGACGCCGCGATAGATCAACGGCAGCTCGACGTTCTCGAGCGCGCTGGTGCGGCCGAGCAGGTTGAAGCCTTGAAACACGAAGCCCAAGTAATACCGGCGCAAC
>JAYUYY010000776.1:0-3740 GCA_043752225.1 Sandaracinaceae bacterium
GCCTCCCAGAGTGGCGTCTTCACCGATCGACCCGGCACGCTCACGAATGACTTCTTCGTCAACCTGCTGGACATGGGTGTTGAGTGGCAGCCGCCATCGTCCGACGGCACCTACGAAGGTCGAGACGCGAGCGGCAAGGTCAAGAATACGGCAACCTCCGTCGACCTTGTGTTCGGCTCGCACTCGCAGCTCCGCGCCATCGCCGAGGTGTACGCATCGGCCGACGCCAAGGAGAAGTTTGTGCGCGACTTCGTCGCTGCCTGGAACAAGGTCATGAACGCCGATCGCTTCAACACGCGTAGCGTCTGACCGCTTTCTACCTCGAAGCCGAGTCCTCCGGCTCACGGTCGCTAAGACGATCTCCGCGTTTGCGCGCGGAGGTCGTCGAAGGCTCGATGGCATGCGCGGAGCTGAGCTTCGCGTGCGCGAGCTGGCTCATGTCTGAAGCTGCGTCGACCTCGGCGCCAGGAGCTCGTTCCCGACGTTCGGGCTTGCGTCGTTCAGACTGCGCAGCCGCGTTCGAGCAGCTCGGAGACCGCGCGACTCAGCGCGTTCTGTTGCTCTTCGGTCAGCTTGTCGAAGTGAACGCCGCAGCGGCCACCGGCGCGGCCTTGGGTGTACCGCATCACCCCTACGGTCTCGAAGCGCGGCACGCCGGGGAGCGTGACGCCGAGCCGGATCGGATCTCCGCTCGCCATGCTCACCAGCTGTTCTGCAATCACGAGGGCAACCCCGCCAACCGCGGCGTTCACCACCGAGAGCCGCACCTTTACCACGCCAGTCCCGATCTCGATGCCAATGTCGTAGTCCCCTGTCGGACGAACGCGTACGTTCTGGCGGCGCTCTTGCATACGATGAGCTTAGGCTATTTGCGCCGCGCCGACTGCTTTCGTTCAGAACGGCACAAGCTGGTGTTCGCGTGGCACCGAGTCTGCTGCGTGGCGCAGCGGATCGCGGCGCGCAGCGTGCAAAGCTGCAGCGCGTCGTCGAGACCGGCGGTCAGCCACAGCGTCGTGACTCGCCATCGTCACGGCTTTGCAGCACGCCGAGTGTGGTCACGATGGAAGCGTGGCTCGCTCCCTGGTGCGCGAAGACGCGCTCGTAGCAGCCGAAGAGCCCCGTACTGTAGTCGCTGCCAGCGACCATGAGCTGCGCCGGCTGCCGCCCGCGAAAGTAGCGCGGCGGCGGATAGCCCTCGCAGTTGTACGTCGGCTCGTGCGGCCCCACTTGCTGCACCTCCTCGAACGTGAGCCCGTCGCTCGATACCAGCTCGACCGTGTAAAACTGACGCCCGACGAGCGCGCGCAACGTCTGCCCCTGCGCGATCAGATCGACCTCGTGTCCGCCGTGCAGCAGCGTGGTCGGCTCACCAAAGGCGAGCGGCTCGAGCGGCGAGAGATGCATCAGGACGCGCGGAGTCTGCTCGCTCGCATCGACCGAGAACACGTAGACCGTTGCGTCGATCACGTGCAGCGACGGCGGCGCATAGAAGCTCGTGACGCCAGGCACCCGCGTGCACTCAACGTCGTTGCGCATCTCGGGCGTACGCACGGCGGGCACGACGTCCGGGAGCACGAGCGGCGCAAGCGTGCTGCCATCACTCGCGCCCGCGGCGGCATCGCTCGCATCCGTCGTGGCATCGAGCTCGTGCATCGCGTCCGCATCACTTGCTTCGTGCGCAAACGGCGGCCTGGACGGCGCAGTGCACGCCGCCGTGCACGCCGCAAGCGCCGCGCAGGCTGCCACCGCCAGCCGACTGTGCCTCATGCGCTCCAACCCAACTTCTGAGTGCGGATAGATGGGATGAAGCGGCCCGCCTCCACGTGGTGGCATGGTAGCCCCACAGGACGAAACGCGGTCAGCGCCGCAAACGGAGGCCAACCATGGAGAAGATTGGCATCGACGTGCACAAGGTGTCTACGCAGGTGTGCGTGTTGACTAAGGACGGTGAGTACGAGGAGTCGCGCATTCGCACAGATCGAGATGCACTCACGATGTTGTTCGGTGGTCGACCCAAAGCTCGCATCGTGCTCGAGGCCTCGACCGAGAGTGAGTGGGTTGCGCGCCACTTGGAGTCGCTGGACCACGAGCACTTGGGCCAGCTCGGCAGCTTCGCCCGCTAACGTGCGGCGGCTCGACGATCAGCTTCGCTTCGCACGCGCGGCCAGCAAGTCCCAGGTACGCGACAAGCTGTCGTCCTCCTTGCTCGCTTGGAACGGCGCGCCGAAGAACTCGGTGACGCCCGCTGTCTGCATGCGATCGAGCGTGGCTGTCACCTCGGCTTCATTGCCGATGACCGCGACGTCCGCAGGCCCCGCCGCGCCTTCGCGATCGAGCATCGCGCGATACGAGGGCAGCGACCCATACGCGCGGAACACCTTGCCCGCGGTCTCACGCGCGGCGGCGGCGTCGTCGGTCACCGAAATCGGCAAGCCCACGACGACCTGCGGCGCCGGTCGCTCGGCTTTGCGCGCGGCCTCGCGAATGCTCGGCACGATGTGCTCTTCGAGCGCCTTGGGTCCGGTCATCCACGTGATCGTTCCGTCGGCGACGCTGCCTGCGAGCGCCAGCATCTTGGGCGCGAGCGCAGCGATCAAGATCGGGCAGGGCGTCGCGCCCGGCACTTTGATCCCGCAATTCACCTTATAGAGCTCGCCTGCGTATTGGACTTTGCCCTCGCGGATCAGCGGCGCTAGCACGCTCAAATACTCCTTCATGTGCGAGTACGACTTCGCATACGGCCCCATGCCGAGCATGTTTTCGATCACGATCTGGTGTGAAAGGCCGATGCCGAGCGTGAAGCGATTGCCAGTCGCGCTCGCGACGCTCAGCGCTTGCTGTGCCATCGCGAACGGATGGCGCGGGTAGGTCGGCACGACGCCCGTTCCGATCGCGATCGACTTGGTCGCAAGCCCGACCACCGTCGCCGCCGTCATCGCATCCGCGCCAAAGATGTTCGCGAGCCACACGCTCGCAAAGCCCGCGTCCTCGGCGCCCTTGGCTTGCGCCGCGAGCTCCGTGAAGTCCGCAGGACGCGACGCGATGTCACCAATACCGAGACCGATCTTCATGTGTTCCTCCGCGCTCATGCAGCGCGCGGCGACGCTAGCGCGATCAGCCGGCAAAGTGGGGGTCGAACGCGGGCCGCTCTCAGCGAGGCCTCCTACGTGCTGAGCCGATCGATCTCGCGCAGCACGTCCAGCGTCACTCCCCGAACGTCTCGCCGGGGGCGACCGGCTTGAGCCGGATGAGGCGCGAGTCCTCGACCGCGGCCTGGCGATGCTTCACGGCCTCTCGGTAGGCAGGGTCGCGCAGCATCTCGACGAACGCGCTTGCGTTCGGGTACTCGGCGATGAAGACGCTGTCCCAGCGCTCGCTCGTCGGCCCGATTACGGTGAGCTCGAACTTGCCGAGCCAATGCTGCTTGCCGCCGACGCGCTTGAACACGGGACCGCTCTCGCGCGCATACGCGTGGTACGCCTCTTTGCCGCTTGCTTGCCGCCCGTCTTCGTAGCGCGCGCGATCGCGGAAGCGCACGAGGTTCAGCATGTGGATCGGGCCTTCGCGCTGCATCTCTTTGAACGCCGCGAACTGCTCTTTGGTGGGGTCGATGTTCTCGTCGCTCATGCGGTCCTCGTTGCGAGTGCGGTCTCTTTCTGTCTTCTCGATGTCGCGAGCGTAGCGACTCTTGCGGAGCAGCGATGCCCCCCGCTTGTGCTCCGCCTGTGGCGCGCATGGTC
>JAYUYY010000777.1:0-3724 GCA_043752225.1 Sandaracinaceae bacterium
CAATCTGCGCCGGCCTGTTTGGCCTGACATGGAGCTTGGGCTTGAGCGCCTGCGCGGAGGAGGGCACTGCGCGTCCGGCCGCCGTATCCAGCGCCATCCACGTCGCGCAAAGCGTGCCTGAAATCGCGGCTGCAAGGCGGCCGCGACCGCAAGCCTGCATGAAGCCGCACGAGGCGCCTTCCGACTTCGATGGCCGCCAGGTGTTTCGGCACGATACGTTCGGCGACGAGCAGCTGTGGACCGATCAGCTGCGCATGCACGAGGTGATCGCTTCGGCGGTCGACCCGCTGACCGCGCTGTCGGTCGGTCTCAAGGTCGACTCTGACGCGCTGCCTCCCGGCATCCTCGAGACCGCGGATCTCAGCGATCCCGCAACGACCGTCGCGTTGATCGCACTCGGCGCGGTCGTCGGTATCGAGGGCCGCGTCGTGAACGGCCGCCTGCAGAGCGTCGGCATTGCGTGCGCGCTCTGTCACTCCGACGTCGACGACTCGGTCATGGAAGGCATCGGCAAGCGACTCGACGGTTATGCGAACCGCGATCTCGATCCGGGCAGGATCTTATCGCTTTCGCCTGCGTTCGCAGGCGATGCGGCGGCGCTCGCGGCGCTCACCTCGTGGGGACCGGGTTTCTACGACCCGCGCTGGAACCAAGACGGCGTGAGCCATCCGGTGCTGATTCCGCCGATCTATGGGCTCGATGGCGTGCCGCTCGAAACCTATACGGGCGACGGGCCAATCTCCTATTGGAACGCGTACGTGGGCGTGACGCAGATGGGAGGGCAGGGTCAGTTCTATGATCCGCGCATCGACGTCGCGGTGTTTCGCCAACCCGACTTGGTCACGCCCAAGCTCCCGGCGCTGTACGCGTATCAGGTGTCGCTCGCCGCGCCGGTGCCGGCCGCTGGATCGTTCGATGGCGCTGCCGCCGAGCGTGGACACGCGCTCTTCGAAAATGAGGCGCGCTGCGCGAGCTGCCACAGCGGTCCGAAGCTTACCGACGTGACCGAGTATCGTTTGCACGATCCGGAAGAGACCGGGATGGAGCCGGTGACCGCTGCGCGCAGCGCCACGGGGAAGTACCGCACCACGCCGCTACGAGCATTGGCGCAGCACCCCCCGTACTTTCACGACGGAAGCGCAGCCACGCTCGCGGAGGTCGTCGATCACTACGACACGCATCTCGCGCTCGGCCTGATCGGCTCGCAGAAAGCGGATCTCGTCGAGTACTTGAAGTCGCTGTAGTCGAGCACGGGTCAGCGCACGGACGAATTGCTCGAGATAGGGCTGTCACGCTGTGTGCGCGTGTCCATCTCATGGGCCTGTACAGTGGAGGCCTCATGAGAGTCGACGGCAATGCAGCAGGACAATCAGCGGGCGCTGCAGCCGCGGATCAGCTCCTCATCGCTCAAGTGCTCGCGGGCGAGCTTCACGCGTTCGAGCCGATCATGCGTCGCTATAACCAGCGGTTGTACCGGGCCGCGCGCGCGATCTTGCGCGACGCGAGCGAAGCCGAGGACGTGGTGCAGCACGCATACGTCGCAGCGTTTGCGCATCTGCACCAGTTCGCCGGTGAGGCCGCGTTCTCCACATGGTTGACCCGCATCGTGGTCAACGAAGCACTCGCGCGTCTGCGCACCGTGCGCCGCGTGCGCGACCTGTCCGACGGCAAGGCCGCTCCCGATTGGTGCGTTGGCGCACGCGCGCAGCGCGATCCGGAAGAGGACGTCTCGCATTCCGAGTTGGTCCGGCTGCTCGAGGATGCGATCGATGGGCTGCCCGAGGACTACCGCGCGATCCTCATGTTGCGGGACATCGAAGACCTCAGCACGCATGAGACTGCTGCGTGCCTGTCGATCAGCGAAGAAGCTGCACGCGTGCGGCTGCACCGAGCGCGCACGCTGCTGCGCGAAGCGCTGCGCCGGCGCGTAGGCACCGCTGCACGCGACGTGTTCAGCATCGGCGGGGAGCGCTGCAACGCGATCGTGGCGCGCGCGCTCGCCGCGCTTCAACCGGATGGAGTCATCCACGGCTGAGCGGCCGGCGTTCGAGCGAGCGCGCGCGGCTCAGTCTTCGATGCGCTCTTGCACCGCAACGCCATCGGAGACGCGTGTGCCGCGCAGCACTAGATAATCCACGCTGAAAAGAAAACCGATCTCGACGTAGATCGAGGTCAGTACGGCGGGTTGACCCTTGATCGGCGTGAACGCACGCGCGCGGCACTTGCCGTCTTGTCGAAACGTCGCGATCCGCAGCAATCGATCGGGTAGGGCGCGCATCGTCAAACGCACGTCGCCGCCCTCGCTCTCGAGCGCGATCGAACGCGGCTTGCTCATCCCATACGCGCGCTGCTGAAAATCTTGGAGCGAGTCGACGACGCGCGGACCTTCCTCGTACTCGCGCCAGTAGCCGCGCACCGGCTCTCTGCCCTGCGGCCGGCAGCGTTCATCGACGCGCACCGCATAATGCACTTGATTGCGATTCTCGCTTTTCTCGATGTGGAAAACCGAGCTTACCGGTGCGCTGGGCAAGCGTGTGGCGTCGTCTGCCGCGCCGCCCGTGAGCAGGAACGCGAAAAGCGCGAGGAAGAGCCGCCTCATGCTCATGCTTTAAGGGCAAACGCAGCTCGCGCCAGGGCTTGCTCAGAATGGGATGTCGTCGTCCGAATGCACCGGAGCGGCGTCGTAGTCGTCCGGCGGTCCCGAGCGCGAGCCGGAGTCTTGGTCGCCAGCATCACCGCCGCGTTGGCGCGCGAGCTCGGCCTCGAGCGCAGCGAGCAGCACGCGCTCTTTGTCGTGCCAGCGCGACTTGGACGGATCGTCGAGCGAGCGGCGGCTCCCGCTGATGTAGAACTCGAGATCCTGGACCGACGCGCCTGCGATCGGCGCGCCCTTGCTGCGCCCATACGGCGGGAACACGAGGCCCTGGTCGCCGCCGGCGCTGGAAGCTGCACGGGGTGCGCGCGACGCCTGCGCAGGGTCGGCTGCCAGGCCGATCGAAAGCTCGCCCAAGCTCAGGCGAAAGCCGTCGTTTGCGCGCACGGCGGTGCCGACGCGGACGGATTCGCTGGTGCCATCGGGGCGCTTGACGAGCACGGTGACTGGAAAGCTTTGGTCGTTCACGCGGCAGCCATGCCATCAGAATGCGCCGGGTGCAACAACCGCCAGCTCGAGGTCCAGAAACGCATAAGCATGCGGACGCATGGCCGGTGTTCGAGAGCTCAAGGCGCTCGAAGAAATCGAAAGCGCGTTCACGTTGATCTTCGAAGGTCGAATGATGGAGCGCCGCATGCGGCCGCGCGACGCGCCGCACTCCGAGAAGAAGCTGCTTCGTCGCGACCGACAAGCCGTTCTTGATTCGGCTGCTCTACGAGCTCTCGCTACGTCCCGAGGTCGACTACGTGAAGTACGCGACCACGCCGGGCGACGGCATGTACATAGGCGAGCAGGGATTCGGCCCAGGTGTCCGCGACGTCGGCAGTTTGTTTCAACCCGCGGCGTTCACGCCACCACTGTGGTCTCAGCGTCACCGTGCGGCGACTCGTGGGGCGGCTTGAGTATCGATGCGCGCCACGGCGCTTGCGCTCTTTTCACCGGAGACAGGCATGCGTTTTTCCAAGCATTTCATCCTCAGCGCAGCTTCGTGCTGGCTCTTGCTGCCGGTTGGGTGCAGCAGCTCGCACGGGCCGAACGGCGGCTCACCTGCAGACATCGCCGGCGATGGCG
>JAYUYY010000778.1:0-3721 GCA_043752225.1 Sandaracinaceae bacterium
ACGACGCTCGCTCGCGGTGCTGCGCAGCGCCGCGTTCGCCGGCGGCGCGACGCGCAAGCTCGACGCACCGCTCGACGCGCTTCACGCACCGGCGATCAGCGAGCGCGTACGGATCGCGCCGAGCGCGCCGATCTCGATGCCGCACTGGCTCGCCGACCGCGTCGCGAAGGGCAAGCCGTTCGTCGCGACCGAGGCGCTGAGCGTACGGCCCGAGCCGTTCGGGCCCGCGCCGCTTTCGGTCGAGATCGAGCTCGAGCTGCCTCACGGATCGCGGACGCGACGCGTTCGGCTGACCAGGCCCGTCCTCTACACCTGGACCGACCGCGTGCATGGTGAGCGCATGCGGCCATTTTTGATCATGCCGCCTGCGACGGTTACGCCCGCGCGTCATGCTGTGATGTTGACGAACGGCGGCGGTGCCCAGGTCGCGCTGCGAATTCGCGCAAGCACCGACAACGTCGAAGGCCAGCTCGATCTCGGCTTGCCGCAGGGCTGGAGCGCACAGCCCGCGACGGCAGCGATCAAGCTCGCGCGAGCGGGCGATGAAAGCATCGTGAGCTTCGCGGTGAAGGCGCCGCGCGCGGCGGCTGCGATCTCGATCGAGCCTGGCCTCACGGTCGCCGGCACGCGCTGGGCGTTTCGCGAAGACGTGATCGATCACGCCCACGTGCCGCTGCAGGTGATCCTGCAACCAAGCCGCGTCGCGCTCGTGCCAATGCGCATCGCGACACCCGACGGTCTGATCGGGTACATCGAAGGCTCGGGCGATACGATCGCAGAAGACCTCGTGCACATCGGCTTGCGCGTCGAGGCGCTGGATGATGCGGCGCTGCAAGGCGGTGACTTGAAGCGTTATGCCGCGATCGTGCTGGGCGTGCGCGCGTACAACACGCGGGTCGCGCTGCGCAGCGCGCAAGCGCGGCTGATGCGCTACGTCGAGGGCGGCGGCACGTTGGTCGTGCAGTACAACACGAGCAGCGAGAACGCTCCGCTGGCGCAAGCGATCGGCCCCTACCCGTTCAAGATCGGTCGCGGTCGCGTGACGGACGAGAACGCGGCCGTGACGTTTCCGCCGAAGAGCCCGACAGGAGCCAAGAGCAAAGCCCATCCATTGCTCGCGACGCCCAATCGCATCGCACAGAGCGATTTCGCGAGTTGGGTGCAAGAGCGCGGTCTCTACTTCGCTGAGACGTGGGATGAACGCTACGAGCCCGTGCTCGAGCTCGCCGATCCAAATGAGCCGGCGCAGCTCGGCAGCACGCTCGTCGCGCGCCACGGCCGCGGTCGATTCGTGTACACGGGCCTCTCGTTCTTCAGGCAACTGCCCGCGGGCGTGCCGGGCGCATACCGGCTCTTCGTGAACTTGCTTTCAAAATGATCGAGCCCGCAGAGACCGAAGAGCCGCCGCCGTTTCTGAAGCGCTGGCGCAACGTCTACATCCTGCTCGTCGTCGAGCTGCTGGCGATTGCCGCGCTGCTCTACGCGGCACGGTTGTGGCTCTCATGAGGCGGCTCTTGTCGAGAACGCTCAGCCGGAGCAAAGCATGACGAGCCTCGACTGGGTCGTGCTGATCGGGACGCTGCTCTCGATCGTGCTCTACGGCGTCTGGAAAACGCGCAACGCGTCCACCGTCGATGAGTACCTGCGCGGTGGCTACACGCTGCGCTGGCCGACGATCGGGCTGAGCATCATGGCCACGCAGGCCAGCGCGATCACCTTTCTCTCGACGCCTGGCCAAGCCTATGAAGACGGCCTGCGCTTCGTGCAGTTCTACTTCGGGCTGCCGCTCGCGATGATCGTGATCAGCGCGGTGTTCGTGCCGATCTACTACAAGCTCAAAGTCTTCACCGCGTACGAATACCTCGAGCACCGCTTCGACGTTCGCGTTCGCTACCTCGGCGCGATCTTGTTCTTGATCCAGCGCGGCCTCGCTGCGGGGATCACGATCTACGCGCCGGCGATCATCCTCAGCTCGATCATGGGTTGGTCGCTCTCATGGACCACCGTAGCGATGGGAATCGGCGTCATCGTGTACACCGTCGTCGGCGGCGCGCGCGCGGTCAGCCAAACGCAAAAGCAGCAGATGATCATCATGCTGCTCGGCATGGTGGTCGCGGTCGTGATGATCGTGATGCGGCTACCGGACCACGTGTCGCTGCTCTCCGCGACGAAGGTCGCTGGCGCGCTCGGCAAGATGAACGCGGTCAGCTTCGACCTCGACCCGACCACTCGTTACACGTTTTGGTCGGGCATCACAGGCGGGTTTTTCCTCGCGCTCTCGTACTTCGGAACCGATCAGTCGCAGGTCGGGCGTTACCTCTCGGGGCGTTCGGTGACCGAGAGCCGACTGGGATTGATGTTCAACGGCATGCTGAAAGTGCCGATGCAGCTCGTGATCCTGTTCTCCGGCGTGATGGTGTTCGTGTTCTACGTCTTCAATGCGCCGCCGATCTTTTTCAATGCGCCGACGCTCGAGCAAGCACGGCACAGCGCTCACGGCGCGGAGCTCTCGATGCTCGAGCAGCGCTACGCAAGCGCGCTCGACGCACAGCGCAGCGCGGCGGACAGCTACGTCGCGCTGCTCGATGACGAGCACGCAGCCGCGACGACGAGCGCAAAAGCAGCCTTGCAAGACGCCGCCAACGAAGTCACTGCGCTGCGCAAGGAAGCCAAGACGCTGATCACGACCGCCGTGCCGGGCGCCGAGACCAAAGACGCCGACTACGTGTTCCTCTCGTTCGTGCTCGAGTACGTGCCGAGCGGGCTCGTGGGACTTCTGATCGCGGTCATCTTCTGCGCTGCCATGAGCTCGACCGCGAGTGAGCTCTCTGCGCTCGGCTCGACGACGACGCTCGATCTCTACCGGCGAATGCGGCCGGCACTGGCCTCACAATCTTCCGAGCGGCGCGACCTACTCATCTCGAAGCTCTTCACCGCGCTCTGGGGTGGTGTGGCGGTTGGTTTTGCCAGCTTTGCTTCGCTGCTCGACAACCTGATCGAGGCCGTAAACATCCTGGGCTCGATCTTTTACGGCACGGTGCTCGGCATCTTCCTCGTGGCGTTCTTCGTGCGCTGGGTCACCGCGACGCCCGTGCTGCTCGCGGCGCTGGTCGCGCAAGCCGTCGTGCTCACACTGTTTTTCACCTCGAGCATCGGCTTCCTGTGGTTCAACGTGATCGGCAGTGCGTTGGTGGTGGTGGTGGCCATCGTCCTACAACAGCTGATCGGCTCGGGTTCTACGGCTCGCCCCGCGGTGAGCTGACGGACTCGCAGTGAGCTGACGGACTCGCAGTTAGCCCGACGAGACAAGTTAGAACCCTAACGCGACATCTTGGCGCGCGTAGCGTACGAACTACGCAGCCCATGAATGGTGTCCGTGGGCGAGCCGTCGCTGGGCGTGGTACGCACGGTCGCAGGGTGTATGCTGCGCCGCGAGATTTTGATGCGCGGACCACGGTCGGCGCGCCTGGGGATGGAGGACATATGAGTTATCGATTTTCGGTGTTCATGCTGTTGGCGGTCGGGTTGGCATTCGGCCTGCCGGGCAACGCTCAGACCGTGAGTGCTTCTGAAGCGGCGAACGCGATTCGCATCGCTACGCTCGCACCGCGCACCAGTGATCTCGTGCGCGGCTTCACGCGCATCGACCGTGGCTTGCGCGATGCCACCAAGGGTCAATGGGGCTTCAAGCTCTATCCGAGCGGCGTCGCCGGGGACGAAA
>JAYUYY010000779.1:0-3720 GCA_043752225.1 Sandaracinaceae bacterium
CAGTCGGTGGATGAGGCGTGGGCCGGCGACATCATCGGCCTCTACGATCCGGGCATCTTCCGGATCGGCGACACGCTCGCCCAGCAGTCAGGCCTCGCGTTTCAAACCGTGCCGAGGTTTTCGCCGGAGCACTTCGCGCGCGTCGTGCTGCTCGATCCGATGAAGCGCAAACAGATGCAAAAGGGCGTCGAAGAGCTCGCCGAAGAAGGCACGTTGCAGCTCTTCCTCGAGCCCGGCCGCGAAAAAGATCCGATCCTGGGCGTCGTCGGCGAGCTGCAGTTCGAAGTGCTCAAGTACCGGATCGAGCACGAGTACGGCGCCAAGGTGGACATGGAGCGGCTCGGCTTCTCGCACGCGCGCTGGGTCGAAGGGCCGAAGACCGCAGACGAGATCCGCAAGGCGCGCATCTCGCTCGGCGTTTGGGACGTCGATCAGCGCCCGGTCGCGTTGTTGCGCGACGACTGGGAGCTGCGCCGCGCTCAGCAAGACAACCCGAAGTGGATCTTCCACGCCACCGCGCCGATTGGCGGCAGCTTCTAAAAGCTGCTTCTAAAACAAAGTTTTTTGGCCGCGGCCGCGGAACCAGATCCAGCCCTCTTGCTTCGCGAGCTCGGGGTTCGGCGGCGTGAGCGCTTCACCGGACGCGAAGTCCGCGGCGGCGAGCGCGCACAAGACGGCGTCGAGCAGATCGGAGTTCTCGATCAAGACCTCGCGGCTGACGCCGAGCGCGACCTCTTCGCTCAGCCGCTCGATGATCTTCGCGCGCGCGGCGCGGCTGGTCATCGCATTGCCTTTGTAGCCGGTCGGCGCGATGCCGCGGCTGAGCAACGTCGCGGCTGGATAGACCTCGATCGCGCACGACTGCGCGCCCGGTCGCGTGCCGAGCAGTAGGGGCTTGGCGGTGCGCTTGCGCACGTCGTCGAGCAACGCGAGCGCAGCCAGCGCCGTGCGCGCGATCCGATCGGCGCCGACCTCGTTCGGCATCTTGCCGAGCTCGCGGTGCACGAAGCGATCGGTCTCGCGTCGAAAGAGCACGTCGGCCGGGCTCGCGATCCGTTCCCCTGCGCGGTGCGCGCCGATCACCTCGCCAAAGCCGGCGGGCCAGCCGAGCGGCGCATCGAGCGCCACCACGTAGCGCTCGGCGCGATCGATCCAACCCGCGATCGTCGCGGTCGCCGACTCGCCCGCGGTCCCGAGCGTCACGCGCAAGAGCTCGAGCGAGCCGTCGTCGCGGACGCGGCCATACGCAAGGCCGGTGCGCTCCTCTTCGATCGCGCAATCGACGCCGACCACAATCGTTCCGCCCGAGCCGGACATGGCAGGGAGCCTAACGCAGAGCGAGCGAAGGGGTATGCTCCGCGCGTTTCGCTCGTTTCGCTCGTTTCGCCCGTTTCGCCAAAGGAGCCCCCCGATGCAAAAGCGCGACATCGACTACGCGTGTGATGGAGTCCAGCTCTGCGGCGTGGCCGTCGTGCCGAGCGCGTTGCCGGACGGCGGTGGAAAGCGCCCTGGCGTGCTGATCGCGCCGGACTTCCGCGGACGCTCGAGCTTGCAGATCGCGAACGCTGAACGAATCGCCGCGCTCGGCTACGTCGCGCTCGCGATCGATATGTACGGCGAGGGCAAGTCCGGAAGCACGCTCGCCGAGAACGCCGCGCTGATGGCGCCGCTGCGCGAAGACCGCGCGCTCTTGATGCGGCGCGTGAACGCCGCGCACGATGCGCTCAAGGCGATTCCCGAGGTCGATACCGAGCGCACCGCAGCGGTCGGCTTCTGCTTCGGCGGCATGTGCGTGCTCGATCTCGCGCGCAGCGGCGCGGACGTGCGCGGCGTCGTGAGCTTCCACGGACTGTTCGCGCCGCCGCCGGTCGAGCTGTGCAAGCCGATCTACGCGAAGGTGCTCGCGCTGCACGGCTACGACGACCCGATGGTGCCGCCGGAGCAGGTGGTCGCGCTCGCCAACGAGCTGCGCGCGTACGGCACGGATTGGCAGATCCACGCGTACGGCAACACCGTGCACGCCTTCACCAACCCGGCCGCGAACGTCCCGTCGACTGCGCAGTTCAGCCAAGCCGCAAACGACCGCGCATTCCGCTCGATGCAGGATTTCCTCGCCGACCTCTTCGGCTAGGAAGGCGTTTCCAAGCTCATGCGGCCAATCACGCCGGAGCGAAACTCGCGCACCAGGATCTCGGAGGCGACGTGGAGATCGATCGCGCCGCCGGGTCGCAAGCAGCCGCGACGCCTTCCGATCTCGGTGAGCAGCCCATCAGCGCTCGTCGGCGTCGCGCTCAGCTTGTAGCGTTTCACCAGCAACGGTGCGTAGCGCTCGAGCAACGTCTGCGCTGCGAACATGCCGATCGTCAGGTAGTCGATCGCGGTGTCGGGGATCGAGCCTGCGAGCGCGAGCCGAAACGCGCCGCGCTCGTCTTCGATCTTGGGCCACATCAGGCCGGGGCTGTCGGTCAGCGTCGTGCCGTCCTTCAACACCACGGCTTGTTGCTGCTTGGTGACCGCGGGCTTGTCGCCGACCACGGCCACGTTGCGGTGCATCATCGTGTTGATCAGCGTCGACTTGCCGACGTTCGGCACACCGGTGATCAGCGCGCGCACGCGCTTGTCCGGTCCTCGGTACAGCGCCGCGCCGCGCGAGAGCTCGGCGATGCGCTGGCGCGTCTCCTCCGGCCGGTCGGTGGTCGACTCGATCGCCGACACGTTCGGCATCCGCCGGAAGTGCGCGAGCCACGCCTTGGTGACCTTCGGATCGGCGAGGTCGCTGCGTGTCAGCACCTTGATGCACTGCTTGTCGCGGCGCAGCTCGGTGACCAGCGGGTTCGAGCTCGACCCCGGCAGACGCGCGTCGAGCACTTCGATCACCAAGTCTTGCGACGGCATGAGCTCGGTGAGCTCACGCCGCGCCTTGGTCATGTGCCCGGGGTACCACTGGAGTGACATCCAGAGGTTTCTACCCCGGCGCTGTGGGAAAGACCCGCGTCGCGCAGTCTTTCCGAACGCGAGGACCGCGTGCGCGACTACGCCTTAGCCTTCAGCCGCCGCAAACCACGCTTCGCCGACGGCCGTAAGCACGGGCTCGGTGACATCCGGGCTCTCGACCACCGCGTTAGCCGCGCCGAACGAGTAGATCACGCGGCCTACGGGTACGCCGGCGATGAGCACGGTCACGGCGTCCTCCGAGAGTGCGCGCATGCTGAAGGTCGTCCCCGCGTGGGTGACGGTCCGGGCTTCGAGGTCGACGACGGGTTCGCTGGTGGTCATGCGGCGCTGACTATCACATCAGCCTGGGATTTGGCTCGGCCCAAGAGGCGCCGTCAGGCACCCGGCCGTTCGCCCCGCAGCAACAGCTTCTTTCGCAGGCGCCCGACCCGGCTGCCGTGCGCCGCCGGCCCCTCGGCCTCGAGCGTGAGGCGCGCGTGGCGATGGGCGGAGGCCGGGTCGCGCAGCACACGTTCGTAGAGCTTGGCGAGCGCGTGATGGATGTGCCCTGCGTGCACGGTGCCCTGCGCGCGCGCGAGCGACGCGAGCAGTGCCTGCGCCGCGGCCAGCGGATCGCCTTGCTTGCGCAGCGCGCTCGCGACCAAAAGATGCGCCTCGCGCACCAGATCATCTTGGATGCCGTGCTCGGCGGCCGCGCGCGCAAACGCCGTCGCTCGATCGAAGTCCTTCGCGCGCAGCGCCACCTTGGCGAACGCGAAGTGCTCG